>NZ_KV802759.1:36097-76836 GCF_001810835.1 Nosocomiicoccus sp. HMSC067E10
TCAAAATAATAAGAGTGGTAGAAAAAAGGAGTAATTGAAATGTTAGAAGTTATTTCAAGAAAAAAGTTTGTATCACAAAATAGAACAGTCACAATTAAGAAAATGAAAGATGTTACAGATATTTATGCAAGTATTATTGTAGAACAAAAATGTGGATTATCTACAAAAGAATATGTGTTAATTTATGACTATGATAAGAAAGAAATTGTAGATGGCGATTTAATCGCTTACGGGTCTTGGTATCACCTAGATGAAGAAGAACTGATTGATTGGTCACAAGTATCACAAAATGAAAGATGGTTTAGTTAAATAAAAGTAGTATATGCCTAATAATTTATTAGGTATATACTATATTTTATAACTTATATGTTATATAATATAAAGTATAAGATATAACGTTTATAACATATATCATATATGATATATTCAAATTATTAAGATTCATAATTAACAAAAGGAGGTCTATCATGGGAAGAATAATAAGTATCAACAATTTTAAAGGTGGAGTTAGTAAGACATCTACATTGTGTGGTCTTGCTTATGTACTTGCCGAAAAGAAAAAATATAATGTTTTAGTTGTCGATTTTGACCCACAGGCAGATGCAACAGAATTACTAATTCGTACATACGATAATGAAAAGCTACCAAACGCATTACATGATGAAAGATATATTAATATTTTTGATGGACTAAAAGAGGGCAATGTTCACAATAGTATTTTAAAGATATCCGATAATCTAAGTATAATACCGTCAGATTTTGATTTAATAGGATTATCTGATTACTTAAATAACAAATATCGTTATAAAGATACTCACGATCGTGTAAAAGAATTATCAAGATTTTTACAACCGATTAAAGATGATTATGATTTTATTTTCATTGACACACCACCAACGATTTCCGATTTTTCAAACAATGCAATTTACGCATGTGATTATTCACTAATTATCATGCAAACACACAGAAGAAGCTATAGAGCAGTTGACAAATTCCTATTACACATGGTGGATTTTAGAGATATTTATAAAACAGAGTTTGATGTAATTGGAATTATCCCTGTCATGTTTAGTAAAAACACAAAAACAGATGAAATGACACTAAAAGATGCTTCTAATGATTGGGGTTCATACGTTTTTGAACAAATTATTCGTTCAATGGAGCGTGTGAAATTTTGGGATGAGTTCGGTATATCAGAAGAAGATTATTGGGATAAACAAGCTATTAAACAATATGAAATACTTGCAGATGAATTTTTAAAACGTTATGAAGTTGCACTAGAGGAGGAAATTTAATGAGTTTATTAGATAGAACACAAGAAAAGTATCAAGGTCGCTCACACCAAAACCCACTTGCGAATGAGCAAATTAAATTAGATAAATTAAAATATTCAACAGTTAGAGTGCCAGGCGATTTACATTCACAAATTTTAGCATTACGTACATTATATGCAGGTGAAAAATTTTCAAATGAAGATGTTATCAGAGCTGGAATTAATGCGATTATAGAATCTTTAAATGAAAGAGATAAAAAAGATTTTGATAGATACTTTGAACAAAACGTAGAGGATAAAGTTGAAGTATTGAAAAGACAGAATAAATATTAACACATAAAACCTAAATTTAGGTTTTATGTGTTAATTAATAAAATAATTATAATCATTTAATCTATTTTTTATTAATTTGGAGCATTACAAGAATTTCTTAATACTATTGCATAATTAGTTTGTTTTCCTCACGGTTCTAAATTCCATGGAGTTTTTAGTCCAGAGACAGATAAAAATCACACAATCGAAAGAGTATTACTTGTACTAGCAAACTACTGTGTCCTAGACAATACACTCTAGTAAGGATATTTGAAAGATGAGATGATAAATTTAAATAGGTTGATGATATTCAATTTATCAAAGGGATATGGTCATCTCGAAATGCTTACAAGCAATTGCAAAAATGCTATTATAAATATAATGAAGATTTCTAGCATAGATTCACCAAACCCCATTTCTGGTAGGACAGAAATGGGGTTTTTTAGTTTTCTGTGATTGTACCTATTGTTCCAATGAAGAATGTGAGCATACGATTCACCCTTTTTCCGTTAAGAGGTGCATCTAATTAGAAAGGAGTGAGTAAATTTTTACACTATAACAAGTTATTCTTATTACTATAGCACTGATAATAGTAGCGACTGATATTTGAGGAGCATAGGCTTACTAATAAGATGAAAATCTTTGTTTTATCTGATTGTAAAAAATTCTGAATTATGATAATATTCAAATTAATAAGAAGGTGATTATATGAAATATCCAAAAATACGAAGTTATTTATTGGTCACACGGTATAACGATAAAGTATCGATTGGAAGTTCTATTAATAAAGCAGTAGAAATTAACGATCCTTCAGGAGAAATTTATCAAATTTTATTGAAAATGGATGGTAATCATACACCAGAAGAAATTTATAATAAATTGCATAAAAAATATAAGAATATTACTATGAAAAATATTGAAAACTTAATATTAGGCTTAAAAGATAATAATTATATTTTAGAAGACCAATCAGATTATATAGAATATTTCAAAGATGATAAAAAAGAGAGACATAAAAGGAATATCAATTTTTTAGGTAATTTTTCTGCATTAGGTAATGAAAAATATGAATATATTAGAAGAATACAGGAACAAAGAATTATACTTTTAGGGTTGGGTGGTGTCGGATCTACAGTTTTATTTAATCTTAGTGCTTTAGGTGTTGAAAATATAATGGGGATAGATTTCGATAGAGTTGATAAAACAAATCTCAATAGACAAATATTATATAGGGAATCTGATATTGGAGATTTAAAAGTATTATCTGCTAAAAGAACTGTTGAAGAATTTAACTCTGATGTAAATTTTGAGCATCTTAACAAAAAAATTGAGAATGAAGATGACTTAAGAATAATAGTGGAAAATTATTGTCCAACTTTTATAATTTGTGCAGCAGATCGTCCATCCGTTTTACTAAACGAATGGATAAATACAATATGCTTAGAAAAGAATATACCCTGGATTTATGGAGGAAATAGCGAATCAGTTTCATATTATAGATTGATAAAACCACATATAACCTCTTGTTATATGTGTAACGAATCAAATTTTAATAATAACGACCAATATGAAGCTGTTGAGAAAATAAAATATATAAAGGATTTCCAGCCTTCTCCAGAAAACAACTGCATAGCATCATCCTCAAGTATTTTAGGATCCATGATGGTCTTTGATTTTATTAAATATGTAACAAATATGGCTCCAACTAAATCAGAGAGCTCAATAATCAAAATTGATTACGCAACTATGGAAATTACTGATAATTTTATTAAAAAAAATAATTCTTGCATGTGTAGATTATAAATATTTAAGGAGGTGATATATATGAAAATCGAAATCGTTCAACTTAATGAAGTAGAGCTTACTAAACGTGGTGGTCGTAATGAAGTCGGCGAGTCTTAATCTAAAAAGGCTACATTATATATGATGTAGCCTTTTTTATAAGGAGATTTGTATTTAAATGAAAAGTGATATTAATGAATTAGAAAATATAAATGAGAATAATGGCATTTTCACTATCAAAAATAAAAAAAATAACAAAATTGTAAAACTGGATAAAGAACAATATTTAGATTTAAAAAATGGTTCAGATATTATAACCACACTTAGAAGCAATGGATTTTTTAAAAATGATTATAGCGAACCTTTATTTAAAAAGAGTGATTATTCTTTTTTTGATTATGATAGGGTTAATACTCATAAAAAACACCGTTGTGGTTTACTAGGGATACCTTATGATGGGAGTTCAACTGGATTGCCAGGGTCGAGCATTGCGCCTTTGACCATCAGAAAAATCACTTCAGGTTATAGTAGAGTTAGCAAATATTTAAATGAAGAAGGGGAAAAATATAGTCATTTAGATAAAGTTTATGAAAAAGAGGTTGTTGATTGTGGGGATGTTCTTTACATACCAGGTGAATCAAATGAGAAACTATATGCAAGAATAAAAAATGTTATTAATAATCTTACTAAAGAAAATAGTATAGAAAAAATTATATCAATTGGTGGAGACCATAGTTGTACTTTACCCTTAATTGATTCATTAAATGTAGAGGATGTTGTTATTATCAAAATTGACGCACATTTTGATAACTTTTCTCAAGATTATTATCAAAATATTAATCATTCTAATTTTATGAAAGAGGTTAGCAATTTAGATAAAGTCAAAAAAATAATACATGTCGGTGTGAGGGAAAATTTATATGACAAAGTGATAACGGATAAAGATATTATATTACCTAGTGACTCTATAAATCGTATCAAAAGTATAATTGATGAGTTAGAACCAATTAGTAAAAACCTATACTTATCCATAGATATGGATTGTTTAGATCCGCGTGAATTTAACTCTTCTAGCTTTTTACTTCCGTTCGGTTTAACTACAGATGATTTATTATATATTATAAAATGTTTAAAAGGTTACAATATAATTGGTGTCGATATAATGGAATACAATCCACTTTTAGATAAAGAGGGTAGAGATAAATATACTGTAATAAATATTTTAAGGGAATGTATCAATCTAACATTTTGAAAATTTAAGGAGTGTATAGTATATGAGTAAAGCTCTAGTAGTTTTAGATTTGCAAAAAGGTTTTGTAGAACAAGGTGATTTTCAAGAGAGAATTGATAGAATAGAAAAAATGATTTCTCATTTTAAAGAAAGTAAGAATGAAGTAATATTTATTAAGCATATAGACTACGATATTGAAAAGAGCCCTTTATTTTTTAAAAAGAAAGATAATATTGAGATAATAGTAGATACAAATAATAGTAAAGTATTTGAAAAAAGTGAGCCTAGTGCCTTTACTAGTAAAAATTTTAAAGAGTATGTAAAAGAAAAAAATATAGACCATATATTTATAACTGGTTTCAATACGGAATATTGTTGTTTATTTACTGCAATAAATGCATATCATGAAGATATTAAGGTGACCTTTATTGAAGATGCCACAGCGACTGTAAATGATGATGAAACCTATGAGATGAAAGGGTTAGATATCTATGATTTTATTGGAACTGTTTTAGACTGGTCAAACTCCATAGAGGTATTGTATTATGACGAATACAAAGAATTATATACATCGTGAAGAAGTAAGTATTTTAATCAAAAATATTTCTTTAGATACAATTCAAATTGAACTAACGGACACATTATATATATCAGCTCCAGATGCTAATAATTTATATACTGTAGGCTGTACAATGGAAGAAAAGTTTTTCAAAATACCTGATATTGGCATGAAAATCTTAAGTCATATTAAAAAGAATAAAGGTTTACAAAATCTAGATTTAAAAGAAGAAATAGATATACAAGATTTCATTAAGAATCTCGCATTAATGGGATTGATAACTAAAATTAATGAATTTCAAATTGAAAAAAACCTACCAGAAATAGAATCAAAAATAGGTTTAAAATTTAACTATAGTATTTTCCATAAACCATTTACAGGAATATTATTTAATAAAATAACTTTTATATTGATGATCATTATTTTTTCTTTAAGTTTATATTGTATTTACAATCAGTATGTAAATTACGGAATAAGTTTTATACCAAAAGTAGAAGTATTATTTTCAGTACCTAATTTATTGGTCTTACTGCTAATCTTATATATAAGTGATATAATTTTGGGATTATACCATGAAACAGCTCATGTATTAACAGCAAGACATTTTGGGTTAAAGAATGTAAATATAAATTTAGGTAGAAGATTAGTACATGTAGTTTATCAAACAAGGATTTCTAATATCTGGGTGTTAAGTAAAAATCAACGGCGTATATTGTATCTTTCAGGAATGTTCGCGGACTTTCTATTGATTTCTATAATTATTATTATTAGTCAATTTTTTTTATATTATGAGTTAGAGCTTTTATTTTTCATATGTAGGATACTTATATTAGTTTTAATGTTAGGAATATTGTTTGAATTGAAAGTTTATATGAGGACAGATATCTATTACCTAATTAGTGATAAATTAGATAATCCAAACTTACACCAGGATTCTGTAAAAATATTAAAGAATTTTAAGTTAGAGTGGAAAAAAGCGGACTCGAAACTAAGATGTTATTTTTGTTTAATGGTAATATCTAGCTTTATTGAAGTATATGTTTTCCTGAATTTTTTACTACCGTTTTTAATTATGTCTATTAAAGAAATAATCAATATTTTTGATAAATATCCAAGCATAACCGCAAATAATTGGGGTACTCTACTGGGCTTCACGCTAATAATTATTGAATTACTATTACTAATAATTATTTATATTAGAGAAAAGTATGTAAGTAAAGACAATTATATTTTTACAGAAAAATGATTCTAATTATAGGTACATATTATTAGCTAATTTCTTGAAATGAGAAACACAATTGATATGGAGAGGGATATCCCATTGTATATGATAAATAGAACCTAAAAACGGGAAAGATATCAAAATAATTTTTTTGCATTTTCTATATAAGTGTATTATTATAAATATAATAAGTCGTAGAAGGTGGCGACTTTCAAAAGAAACCCTTCTTTTTTTTATTTAAAAGAAAGTAGGATTATCAATTTTTAATCCCTAATCTATATATTTACATACAATGAGTGAAGCATACTTTGAAGATTATATACTTTTGTTCTTGTTCAGTTGTATTTCTCTGCTTCTATCATAGTTTATTTTCTACAATTAATAGTTTTATTATTATATTTTAAAAAATTTAATTACAATGATTAAAAGCTCAAAACTTACAGACTTACTTGTTATTGTATCAATCATGAGTAAGCTTAATAATAAAATGATTGAATATGGTATATACGAAGGAGTTAAGCATAGTAAAGTAATAAGTTATATTAATCCACTACACATTCATATATTTGATTACAAAAAAAGAAACGCTAAATGAAGTACTAAAATTAATTAATAATATTATAAATGCTAAAGAATTATGAGGAAAGCCCTACGATCCTAAACGGATCATAGGGCTTTTTATTGTATAAAGGCATGGAAGAAACGCTAATGCGTTTCTTTGATTCGTTCGTTTTCACTCACTCTTATTTTTCGTGTTTCGATTGATATTTATTTACTTTGCATACTAGCATCTCTTCACTTATGTATTGCAAGTCCAAGCACTCCGTGTGCTAAAGCAGACTTGCAATACCGTTACGAGATGCTTTGACGTATGCGTAAATAAAATATCATCTACACACTCAAAATTATAAGAGTGGTAGAAAAAAGGAGAAATGTAAGATGAGTTATGCAATTGTAGAGAGAGAAAAAGGAACAGAATACATCATTGATAGTGTGTGTGAAAGTTCTAGTTATTATGAAACAGTTGAAGATTATCTTCAAGGCAGATTAAAAGACTTTGTCAGAGTAAACACATTTGAAGAACTTTGTAATTTCATCATTTTTGATGAATACGCTGAATATAAATCATTAATTGATATGAAATATAGTGAAAACGTTACTTTTGAAAATTATAAATCAGAATTTGAACGTATCGTAAATCATTATGACGACCATAAAGATATTGAGTTATTAAAAATTTAGATAGCTTATGCTCTAGGTATCTAGAGCATAACTTTAAATAAAAAGGAGTAATTAAATATGACAGTTAATTATGCTTATGAATATTTTGCAGAATACTTATTAGATGTACTTTCAAATAAAGAAGATATGGATTGGTCATATGTAGAGAGTGAATTACCACTAAATAAAATTGAAACGGAGCTATTACTTCAAGAATTAAAAGCAAAGACAGGAATAAAACTTTATTTTACTGAAATACATCTAAAATATGTTTCGACTTTAGACAAGTTATATAACGGAGTTGATAAAGGATTTATTGAAATAGATTATTTTATAGAAACCCGACTAAAAGCTATAGAAGATTTATTAAAGGCATTGAAACTGGATTTACGTATATTTTAAAATTTGATCAATAAAAAAACTCCGATTTATCCTAATGGATAAATCAGAGTTTTAATCTATACAAGGTAGTGCGAGATCTTATTTTCAATAATATCTCGCACCAATATTATATAAAATCATGGTTGAAATGCTACGCATTTCTTTGATTTGTTCGTTATTACTCACTTTGAAATGTATAAAATATATATTATACATTATATATTATAACTCAAAAGATATTTAATTTACAAATAATTTATTATTGATTATAATGAACTCAACGCATTTCTTTTATATTGACTGTTTTTGGAACCGACAATCAATATACTCTTTTAAGAGTTTAGCAATTTTAGTGCATTTTAGTTGCTAAAAAAGAAATGCTCCATAGCAAAAGCTATGGAGCAGTACAATTAAATATTCAGCCGAATCAACTTATCATTTTATTTCTATCATAGGAATGGGGATCCTAAGAAATAAAATTTGCAAGGTAAGATTGATACGCTAGATCAACTAGATGCATATTTTCTTGCTATTCGCTAGAAGATGCAACCTAATTAATCTAAGTAATGTAAACTAATTGATTTATATGTTAAATATAGCATAGGAAAGTAAGTAAATCAATTACAAGACACTATAATTATGTCGTTTTTAGGGATAAGTTTACTCTTTTTTAACAAACATCATAATATATAGGTTTATTTGAGATAAGTTGCATCTTCTAGCGTTTGGCTGATATATAGCTAAACGCTATTTTTGTACCAAAAATCAAGAGAGGAGCAATTATCATGAATGTAAATCTATATAACTTATACAATGTTTTATTAAAAAACGGTATTGCAGATAACAGACAGCAGTTATTAGAAAAAAATAATTATGGAAAGATTGCCTGTGCATCATCAAAAGAAGCAATGATTAAGAACCGTGGATTTACGGTTGGATCCGTTGAATCGTTGATGAGTAATAAAAATTTAACACACTTTACTCCGAACGTTTTTAATTATTTATCTCGTAAAAACGGTGTAGTAAGTGGACATGCTGAAGAAAATCTAAAGCAAATTAATACCTTTGTGATTGATTTTGATAATCCAAAAGCAACTGCACAAGATATTATGAATGTAGCGTTAGATATTAATATTTTACCTACTTTCTTAGTGAAAACAGATAAAGGATATCATGCTTACTTTGTTTTAGAAGAAGCAGTATACGTATCTAAAAGTAAAAACTATAAGAGCTTACAAGTAGCAAAAAAAATATCACAAAACCTAAGACAAGCCTTTTCTAAAGAGATTAAAGGTGTGGATCTTATCTGTAATCATTTTAGCTATTTCCGTTATCCAACAAAACATAATATAGAGTATTTAAATCTTGAAGAAACACATAATTTCAAAGATTTAATGAATTGGTCAATGAAATATACAGATGATGTGATCGCTAACTTTAAATTAGTCGTAGATAATACGATTCATTCAAGTAAACAACAAATTAAAGAAGCTTGGTATAGAGAATTAATAACACAAGCACAAATTTATGCAGGTCATGGTTATGGGCGTAATAACACAGTATTTACGCTTTCTTTAGCGAACTTTCAATCGGGTGTATCACTAGAAGATTGTTTAAATAAAATGGATGAGTTTAATACGTACTTAGAATATCCTTTAAATCCAAATGACGTAAAACGTGCTGTTTATAGTGCTTATTCTGGTAAATATCAAGGGGCTAATAAATATTATATTGATTATTTAATGGAAACTTGGACGAATAATTCATATAAATCAACAGCATTTAATCAAAGATATAAGCACAAGAAAGCTCGACATGAACGTGTTTATAGTAAGCAAGAAGAACGTGAACAAGACATCTTAGCATTCATTAATGATAATGCAAAGCAGGGTGTGGTTGAAATTTCTCTATCACAACTTGCGAACGAATTTAACGTATCAAAAGCAACAATTATCAAAGTAATTAATGCTTCTAAGAAAATTTTTACAAAAGTTATTGGTCAAGGGAGATATGCAGTAACAAAAATTTACTCACTCATATCTCTAGTTCAACATGTCAAAAATAAATCGACAGGGGCAATATTTAGCTATCTAGAGATCGAAAATATTATTCAGTATGTAGAAGATGAACAAGATAAAAAACGCCTAGAATCAATCGTAAATATGATTAAAAATGAGAGCAATAAACGTCATATCGAACAACGAGAATTGTTGCTATAACAACCCTAAAACCCTTGATACAAAAGCATTTACGGACGATTTCAATTTAACGGTCAACTTTGCCATACATATATATATATAGTGTGAGCAGTTGTAGAAAATAAAAATAAAGAGAAATATTAGGAGTGATTTAGTATGATTAAGTTAATCGTATTTTTATTAAATGTTTTAAAAATATTGTTAGTAGTGCCTTTTGGTATACTTGCATTAACGTTAGATAAATTAAAAATGAAAAGTAATGGATTTACATGGACAATTATTATTATCCTGTATCCAGTATTACTTGTATTAGAATTAATATTAGTTAAGTATTTGCTTATATTTAGTCTGATAGGGATTGTATGGGTATTTCATATGTTTGCAGAATATGTGCTTGCCCCAATCGCAGTAGTGTTAATGATTCCTGTGATTATAATATTTGGATTCGTATTTGTGATTTTATTGTTATTGTTAGGAGAATTTGCGAAATAAAACTATTTTAAAAGAAAGTAGGAGAAAAAATGAAAAAGATATTAAGTATTATTATGATCTTGATAAGTGTGGTTGTACTAAGTGCATGTAGTAATAATCCTCAAAATAAATTTGAGGGTAAAACATATTATGCAGAGCCTAAAGGTGGTGGAGATAGCTTCTTGTTAGAATTTCAAGATGAACAATATGTGAAGTTAATGTATCCACAACTTAATAACGCAGGAGAAGTTGGGACTTATACTATTAGTGATGAAAAGTATGATGGTATGTACCATGTTAAATTAAATATTGATGAACTAGGACATGAAGATTATTTATTTGATGAAAAAAATATGATGTTGTTATATTTTGATGAAGAAACACAAAAGTATGATCCTGATGAGTTTTATTCGGAAAGATATGATTTACAACTTGGCGAATATAATCATTGATATTATTTTAGAAACAGATATAATATAAATAGAACATATGTTCGCGGTAAAAAGTAAAAAATATAGTATAAGATAACTTTTGACAATTTGAATAAGTTATGCGTATACTAGTATTAAGAATTTAATATGTTCGGATTTTGAGGTTGGTACATACTTTGTACCATAAAAAAGGGGGCAACAAAGAGTTGAGTAGTGATCAACTCTTTGTCATGTCACCACAAAATGCTACCAACATTTCGTGGTCAAGCCCCCCTCAATAGTTGAACGTGTACTTAACCTACACGTTCACAACTTATTCTATCATAATATGTCATATTATCCTACAGGATATGTGTATATTATGTGTATCGTATTTTGCATTTTATACGATCAAGTACAGAAGAATTGTACTTATAGAAAGTTGTAGCGACTATTTGAGGGGCTTGTCACACGAAGGTGTGGTGAGCCCCCTTTTTTATGTATAAACACTTGTACTAACGCTACAACTTAAAGGTTCCATTCCCCATTTTTGAAATTTAAGTTGTAACTCAACAATTTCGGATATTTAGGAGGAGTTAAAATGCACAAACAAATTAATCGAAATACACATCGTATTTTTTATCATTATTCTGATATTGTTACAGTTGATTTGATTGAGAAGAAAGGTCACTTTATTCATACGTTTACAGGAGAAAGTTATATTAATCTTGGCAATGGATATGCAATGCGTAAGTTAAGAATTTTTTCAAAACATCTAGAATACGATACTCCTCTAAGTGAAGTTGTTATCCCAATTGCTAAAATTTATGACAATATTCGTTTTGTTAATAATTTTGAAGGTCGACGTATATACGGTCGTAAAAATAAATTTGAACCGTTAGTATCTATTTCAGTTTTAAGAAAAGATAATCAGAGTAGATTCGCAAAATAAAATAAATTTTAGTAAAAATCGTACGCTCTTACATGCAAATGATAATTTGCATACAGTACATTGAAAATTAAATATAGTTATGTGTGGTATCCCTGCGACCGTTCTTGGATATTAGTAGATTAAGTTCTATCATGCGAAAGCCAAAGTTAGCTAGGAACAACGGATGGTCACTAAATATTTTAATTAATTTTTGTATTCTTAAATACAGTTGTCAGTCAACTAAAAACTGTCTTTTGCTGGTACACCAGATTGCCATTATCCCTATTTAATTAGGACGAAGCGATCAAGCGTAGTGCGACGATATGAGCCTACTGGTGTATTTAGGGTTAATGCGTTCAAAGCCTAAAACGTAGATCTGACCTATATTTTTATTTTATTATTTAAATTTTATTTTGATTGTTTTCTGTAATGTATTAGAAAAATGGATGTATGATTTTAAAAAACACACTACCAGTCTGTACTTTTTTAAGACTTCAATATTGAGAATAAGATTCATTTGTATGTAAGAGCGTATGATGATCGGAGTGTTAAAAATGATTATTAATATTGATAAATATTTAATCAAAGAATTAAATGAAAATGGATTTGATATTACTGAAAAGCAACTCGTTGATATATATAGAACAAGTAGAAAACGCTGGGATTTTATCGAACGCTTAAAGAAAGAAAATATATCAGAAGAAGAAGCGATTAAGAAATATGATTTATACGCTTTAAGACATGACTAATAAAATAAATCTAACTTTGGCATATATTTTATACAATATATAATATAACTTATAAAATATAATATATAGCCGTCTATTAATTAATAATAGACGGCTTTTTTTTATTTTAAGGAGGTGATCATAATGATCAAGCGTAAACAGAATAGTTCTTTAATTATATTACTCACCACAGCAATGATGATAATTCTAAGTAGTCCTGTAAGAGCAGACACGCATAATTATTATTGGTACTACGTTGAGTGGGGCGATACTTTAAGTGAATTATCAGAAACATACTATCAAGACATAGAAACAGTCGCAGAAATAAACAATATTGAAAATATCGACTTAATCTATGCTGAAAGTTACTTACAGTTCATACAAAACTTAAAGAAAGATCCAACAACAACAATAGATGAATACCAAGATAATAAATCAAAAAACAGAGATAAGTCTGTAGAAAATAAAAAAACAAAAAGTAATGAAATAGAGAGAGTGAGAAACATGGTCGAAGAAAATCCATATCATGTTTCTTTTTTAGGAGGAAATTAATTGAAAGATAAAACAAAGTACCAATCAATGAGTACATTTAACAACACAAATGTTAAACAGCGATTTTCATTAAGAAAGAAAGGTAGAAGTGCAACGAGTGTTCTGTTAGGATTGTCAATTTTATCTAGTGCATTTGTACCAACGGTTGCAGAAGCAAAGCCAATTCATGATCACGAATTAACAGAAATTCCATCAGAAGAAAGTGTCGCACCAGCAAAATATGCTGTAATTGCAGGTTTTAGTGATAAAACAGAGTTTTCACAACAAGGTGATGAATGGATTAGTAAGACGAATCAAAACGGGCATGACTATCATACGCAGGTAGAACCAGCAGATAATAAAAAAGGAAATCTTTCTGTTACTTATACAAACATTGGTAACTTCAAGGGTAAAGATTTAGATTTAAAAATTACTGTAAAAGATTGGAAAAAAGCAGGATTTAAAGGTGGAGAATTTTTCTCATTTGCTGATAATCATATTGGTTTCCATCAGTCTGGATATGATTATGTCGACTTAGGCTTTGAATATATTTACTCTGAAAGTGGAGAACCAGCAACTGATTTAACTGGAACATATATGACAGTTGTTGATATTGATGCGTTACAGGGAATGGGCTTTGATGAAAAGCAAATGAAAAATATTGGAAAAGTCTATGCACCAGCTGAATCAGAAGTTGATATTAATAAAAAAGATGATGGTTACACGTATTTCGAAGATGTTAAAAATCAAACGTTAGATACTAATGATCCTAAAGGGCATTTTACTATTTTAGCTGACGGTCATACGCTTGATTTTAAATGGGCGAAAGATTGGTCTGAATATAATAAAGATAAAGTCATTGATTGGGAAGCAGGGCAGTATGAACAATATTTCGGGTATACAGCTGAAAAACCTGTTCGTACAGAAGTGTTAGATCCAGCAAAACTTGTAACTGATAGTGACGAAGTAGATGTATTAGAAAACCAATTAAAAGTTATCTATGAACGATATGAATATGATATCTCACATACTGTACCAGCAGAATATCCAGAGTTTTTCTATAAAGAATACATCATGGAAGATGTTTTAAATGATGTGTTAGAAACAGGTGAAGTGACTGTATTTAATGAAAATGACGAAGATGTAACAGACCTATTTGAAGATTTATCAGAGGGTAACCACATTAAATTTAAAGCAAAAGAAGATACTTTAAAAGATAAATCATTTTATGGTCACTCATACCGATTTAATGTAAAAACAAATATTAAAGCAGATGCTGATTTATCTAGTGTGACAGATGACGATGGAAGCATTCAAATTCCGAACAAAGCAACAATTACTAAAGACGGTAAAGAACAAAAAGATACAGAAACAACAATCACACACGTTCCAACTCCAGTTGATCCGTCAGTAGATAAAACAATTATTAACGCTGATGGAGAAGATGTAACAGAAAATGAAGTTAATGTTGGAGATCAATTCCAATACCGAGTTACAGCAACATTCCCGAATAAGCAACATGCAGAAAAATTAGGCATATTTGATGACGTTCCAGATGCTTTAGCTGTTGATTCAGTTGTAGTTTTAGATGAAGCAGGAAATGATATTACAGAACAAGGTACGTTAGATATTAACAACGAAAATGAAAGCTTTAGATGGACAGCGAATGACCCAACAGAATTTGCTGGACAAACTATTCAAGTTATTCCAACAGTATCAGTCAAAGATACAGTAAGTTTTGCTGAATTTGAGGAAGACGGTAAATTTGTTTTCAAAAACACAGCACAACTCTTTGTAGATGATGAAACGCTTGATTCACCAGAAGTGACAACAACACTAGAAAAGGTAGATCCAGAAATTAATAAAGGTATTGTTACAGAAGATGGCTTATTAGAAGAAAATGAAGTATCAATTGACGACACATTTGAGTATCAAATTGATACAACATACGGAAACGAAACAGTACCAAGCATTTTAGGGCTACAAGATGATGTACCCGATGGATTTAACCTTGATTCAGTCGTTGTATTTGATGCAGATGGTAATGATGTTACAGAACAAGGTACGTTAGAAATTGACGAAGAAAAAGAATCGTTTAAATGGACAGCGAATGATCCAAAACAATTTGTCGGTAAGTCATTAAATACAACAGTACAAGTTACAGTTAAAGATGACTTTGATTTTACAGAGTTTAAAGATGATGAAGACTCATTTGTATTTGAAAACACAGCGCAGATGATTACAAGTGATTCAGAGGGCAATGAAAAATATGATGATTCTAACCCTGTTGTATCTAAAATGAAGCGTGTTGATAATGCGATTGTAAAGAAAATTATTGATAAAGAAGGTAATGAAGTAGAAGAAAATCAAATTGAACGTGGTGAAACATACACATACAAAGTTTCTCAAACAATTACCAACGAGAAAAACGTAGATTCTATTTCTTTCTATGACGATCTTGAAGATGCATTAGATGTAATTAAAACAGAGGTTTATCTTGATGAAGATGTAGATTTAGAAGTTGTACCTCAAGAAGATTCTGCTGAAAATATCGAAAAAGAAGAACCATCTGAAGAAAATACTGATACAGAAAATGAAGCAGATGAAGTTGAATCACAAGATGAAGAAACATCTGAAAATAAAGAAGTAGCATCTGAATATGAAAAAGCTGAAGAAGAAACAACAGATGAAACTGTAGAATCAGAGTCACAAGAGAATACAGAGAAAGACTCTGAAACAGAAGAAGCACAAAAAGATAATACAGAAGTTGAATCAGAGGAATCAACAGATAAAAATACAATCGACACTATCAATGTAGAAGTTGACGAAGATCAATCAATTGTTTCATGGAATGTTGAAGAGTCGTCTAATGATTTAAAAGGTAAAACTGTTGTTACAGAAATGGAAGTGACATTACCAGAAGATGCAGAGTTAAATGAAGAATTAGTTGATGGTGACAACTATATTATTCCAAACGTTGCCAAAGGTACTGTTAATGATGATGAACTTGAATCTAATGAAGTTCGTACTTTAGTTGAAAAAGAACCAGAAGAAGTACCACCAGCTGAAACACCAGAAGAGCCAAAACAACCAGAAAATCCACCAAAAGATCCATCACAAGTTAAAACACCACCACAAAAAGAGGGCTGGTTACCACATACTGGTACAGAGGTAAATTACCTCATTGTATTAGGTGGAGCGTTACTTGCAGGATTAGGTGGCTGGAGATTATATCGTATTAGAAAAGAAAATTAATAAGGAGTGATTGTGTGAATCTAAAAAAGAAAGACATAGATTTAATTGTTCAAAGTGTAGGATTAAATCCAAAAGAATGGAGAGAAGACGTGCTAAATCATGCACGTCTATCCATCATGGATAAACAAGGTGAAGTTTATAAAGAATTTGAACAAAATGTGATAAAAAAAGAGGCTTTAAAACTCTTAATTGAAAATTCAAGTAAGATTCAAGAAAAAAATGTACAAAAAGAATCGTTTAAAAATGAATCACATAAGCACAAAAATAATAATTAAGGAGAGATTATTGAATGGATAATTTTATTAACTCGGTTTCGAACCTCACATCAACACTTCAAACAGCAGGAGTAGTTGTTGCTGCATTAATGATTTTAGTTGCAGGTTATTTCTTCATGTTTGGTGGAGATGAAGGACCGAGAAAAGCTAAAAAGATTTTAATTTATGTTGCGGTTGGTATGGCGTGTATTTTAGGGGCTAATGCTTTAGCACAATACATTGCAGATCAAATGGCGTTTTAAATAATGATTAAAAGGGCTGAATTTCAGCCCTTTTATTTATATTAAAGGAGGATTCGATTCTATGGAACAGGAAGCATTAGCACCACTTAAAGTGAAATTTACTCATTTACCAAAATCTAAACGTTTTAAAGAATTATATAAAATATTATCAAAATCAGATGGACTAAAGTTAACTGTTAAAACAGGTTTAATTTATCCATTAATAGATGCTGATAGGATTTTAAAAGAATTACATGATTATGTGCATACACCAGAATTTAAAGAAGATAAAAAAGAACGTTTATTTATCAGTTTTGTATTATTATCGAACGAAACAAATATAGCATATGAAATTAGCAGATATTCTCTTATGAATAACAAATATACGATTAAAGATATTGTTGAAGAGCAACTAGATACAACATATATTGATCCCGAAAAATACGATAATGGTAAATCTGACTTTAAAGAGGATGCAAGGTTACTAAAAGAAAGAATTCAAGAGGCTTATGAAATTAAAAGTAATAAACTATCAGAGAATGTGTCAGTCACTAACAAAAAACCAAGTGCTTTTAATAAATTCTTTAGTAGTAGAAAAAATAGAGAAGAAGCAGAACAAGAAATTGAAAATGAAAAAATCATTGAAACTGGCAATAAAGAAGACAAAGAAATTGAAGAAATGAAAGTGATTGAAGATTTACCGAATGAAGAAAATAAAATTAAAGAAAAACATATAGAAGACACTAATAATGATAAAGAAGACAAAGAAGATTTAAAAGAAACGTCTGAACTGACAAATGAAGAAAACAATGTAAATCAAGAAGTATATAAACCAAATACTCATGAAGAAAACGAAGTTGTAGAAAATGAGAAAAATCTAGATGAAAAGAAAGAACAGTCATATAAAGAATCTTTCAAAGAGCCGAAAAAAGAAGAAAACAAAAAGAATCATACACAGGACGTAATCATACCTAAACTTGCATATGAAACACCCGAAATTTCTCTCCTCACAGGCAATTATGTAAGTAAATCAGTACAAGAATATCTGAATGAGGCTGAATATGAAAGAGTATTACAAAAGAACAAAAAAATCGAAGACTATAATAACGAATTAAATAGTTATTATTTAGATCTTAAAAAAGAAATTGAAGAAAAGCTCAATACTTACTTAAACGAAAATAAACCAAGAGAGGAAGACCTTACTGAATTAAAAGAAAAAGAGTTAGGAGAGTTAAATGGTAAAATAACTAGCTTTGAAAAAGATCTAACAAGTAAGAATAAAGAACTCTTGTCTATGAAAACAGAGGAGCTAGAGAATGAATTAAACTCTTTAAAAGAGAGTAATAAAGAAAAAATCGAACAACTTAAAAAAGAATTGGAGTTAGAAGAAAAATCTTTTGAAGAAAAGAAAAATTCAATTACTGACACTCTTGAAAAGGAACATGAAAAAGAGTTAAGTGAAAAACTTTCGAAATACAGAGAAGATTTACAAACAGCATCAAGAGAAAGAGTAGAAAATGTTCGTCAAAAAAACTTAGATAAATTTTATATTCAACGTGATCAGTATAGACATGATTTAATGCAAAACATGGCTGAATCACTAAAGAATAAATATAGTCTTTATCAAAATGAATTAAGTGAACTCACACATGATTCATATATAAGTAAAATTAAGAATGATATTAAAAAGATTAAGGAAAACGCAGAACGTCATCATGAAAAGATTGAAAAAGAGAAATCAAGACAAGCGATAGAAAAAACGAGATTAAAAGAACTTGAATTAAAAGATATAGATGTACGTAAACTTCAAGAAGAAAAAGAACATAATATATCTGAACAAAAACGTATTGAAGCAGAAAACCGTGAACGTGAACTACAAATTAAAGAAAAACAACAAGCTGATGATCACGTGGCACGTATGAAAGAACTTGAATTAAAGTATATACAACCAAAAAAAGCTGAACAGCCTAAATTTAATCGTTTTTTAGCAGGAATTTTAAGTATGCTATTTGCTTTAGTATTACTCATTTTAATTGGTGCTTACGTAATATTTAATACAGCACAAGGAGAAACATATGAATCCTTACTTAATAATCAAGACTATTCAAGTATAGCTGAACATTATCCAGATAAAGTCGATCATCTAAGTGAAGAATTGTATAAAAAAGAAGATAGTCAAGGACTAGAACAATTAAATAATGAAACAAACAATGAACTTGCGAATTTTAGATATCAATTAATGAATAATAGCAAAGAAGATATTATTACATCTTATGAAAATATTTCTGATAAAGGAAAATTAAAAGATGCTGAACGTTTAAAAGTTGCACAAGCTTATTTAGATAATAACCAATTTGAAGAAGCACGAGAAATTAACCAAACATTAAATGATCGTGAAATTAATAAGCAACTTGCAGAAATTGAATACTATAATCAAATGAAAGCAGAATTAGAAGAAGTTATAGAAAAAAGCAAAGATAAAGAAGAAGTTAAGAAAGCTGAAAAAGAACTTAAACAAGTCAATATCATATTAGGAAATAAGTAATACAACTATAAGTTATAACATATATTTTATAATATATATTATATAACTTATAAGATATAAGGAGTTTGTTATGAAAACACAACATAAAGCAATCGTTACAGGTATTGTTCAATTACCGATTCAATTTAAAAAATCACATCAAGGTTATGTTTATTCAAACATAACAATTTTAGATAAAAATGGAAAAGAAATACCAATATTTTTTAATAGTGAAATTGCGAATGAATTAAAGAGAGTATATCAACCGAATACCGAAGTGAAAGTGACAGTTGATATTGATACTAGAAGACAACGTGAAAAAAATAATGGTCAAAAAAAAGATAAAGTTAATATTGTATTACAAGCCACAGATTTTGAATTAACAGTTACACATTAATATAAGGAGGAAAATCTATTGACGGAAACATGGATATTCTGGTTAGTTTTTCTTTCTATCATAATTGCTGGTTATGTGTATGTTTATCGTTTAAATCATCCAGTCATGGAAAGTGAAAGAAAAAGAATAGAAAATAAAATACAAGATAATAAAGCTGTGATTCATGAAGAAGAAGAACCTTATGATCCTAGAAATATATTAGGGATTCCATGGGTTCTCTTTTTTATAGGGTTAATTTTTTTAATAGTACATATGTACATTATTAATTATGTACTAAGTATTATTACATCTTTCACAGGATTTATGAGTGTACAGATGAAAGATTTAAAGCACTTTGATGTTCAAGGATTTAACGAAGCGATTATGGATGCTGTATTAAATTTCAAAGGAGCAATATTCCCACTTGTATTTATAGAACAACAACCTAATTGGGCAAAATGGGTTTTTATTCTACTACTTTTAGTTGGGTTAGGAATGATCAGTTACCGATTATATCGCTTATATGATAGATATAAACGAATATCTTATGATCAAAAAGGTAACGCACGTTGGACAACTGTGGATGAACTAAATGACACATATAAACTTGTTCCAACGAAAACATTCACGTACAAAGGACAATCTGGCTTTCCAATTTCACATAATTATGGTTATTTCATAGATGATGCAACTTTCAATACTTTAATTATAGGTACATCACGAAGTGGTAAAGGTGTAACAAGCGTAATCCCATCTATGGACATTGATTCAAGAGCAGAAATTAAACCATCAATTATTGTTGCAGACCCAAAAGGAGAACTTGCAGGAGCAAGTTATGAAACATTGAGAAGACGTGGATATGATGTAGAAATATTAAATATATCTAATCCGAACGACAGTATGAGTTACAATCCATTGCATCTAATCACAAAATATTATGAACGTGGCGATATGGATAATGCGACAAAATATACTAAATCACTCACTCATACTTTATTTCATGATCCTAAGGTAGAAGATAAAACATGGATTAATTTTGCATCTGGAATGACACAAGCATTGATATTAGCAGTTGTCGATTATTGTGTTAAGACAAATCAAAAAGAAAAAATAACTTTTAGAAATGTCTACAACATGCTAATTGCCTATGGAACTATGGAAGAAGATCCAGATAATCCAACAAAAGAAGTAAATAAACTAGATCAGTATATGCAGATGCTTAAAGCAGAAAATCCAGAGCATCCAGCGGTCATTGCTTATGGAACAGTTGAATTTGCTGAGGGTAAAACACGTTCTTCAATTTTTACGACTGTTGCAGGTAAATTAGATGATATCAACAAAGACTCTATTGCTAAAATGATGAGTCGACATTCAGTAAACTTTAAAAGACCCGGTTTTAACAAAAGTGTACGTGTTCAATTTACAAAAGAATTTGCTTCTAAACGTGGAGTATTAGAAATAAAAGATGATGAATACCCATTTAAGTTAGATTCAACAGGTGCAGTAGAAATAAACTTTAATACTCAATTAGATAAACATGATGAAATTTATTTTAAATTCAATTCAGAGGAAGAAATAATCGTTGAAACGACTAGAAAACTTAAATCAAATGGTCTGACTTATGAACTTGATCCGTACACAAATGAGTATGTGTATGATGATGAAGTTGATTTGTTCTTTGATACAGATTCTATTGAAGAAATTGATATGACGTATTCTGATAAGCCAATTGCGATATTCATGGTTGTCCCAGATTATGATTCATCAGAACACTTTATCGCAAGTATATTTATATCACAAATGTACTCAGAACTTGCAAGAGAATGTGAAACTGTTGAGGGACGTTCTTGTTTCACACGTGTGAAATTTAGACTTGATGAATTTGGTAACTTCCCAACAATTCAAGATATGGCAGAAAACTTAACTGTATCTTTAGGACGTAACATTCTTTGGGAGTTATATGTTCAAGAATTAGATCAAATTAAATCTAAATATAATGAATCTGAAACAAATACAATCGTTAGTAACTGTCAAAACAAGGTGTATATCAAATCAACAACAATGAATACAGCAGAAACGATGTCTAAGTTAGCAGGTACTAAAACTGTAATTAATAAAAACTTATCATCCGACCGTTTTGATACACGTGTAAATGAATCAAGATCTTTAGAAGCAGAACCATTAATACGACCAGATGAACTATTAAATTTTGTAATGGGAGAAACAATGGTTATTAGAAGTCTAAAGAGTAGCGATAAATCAAGAAAAGATATACGACCATTTCCGATATTAAATACAGGAAAAACACAAATGCCAAGAGCATTTGAAACAGTTATCGAAGATTTTGATACGAATAAATCGTTAAGTCGTTTTAATATACCATCTAAACACAGAAATTTAGTGTTGAGTGATAATGCGATTGATTTTAAAGCGATGTTTAATTCTAACGGTGGAAAAGTCAAGACATCTTATTTATCGTCTGAAAATCAATTCAGTCCAGCTCAAATATCAAAAGCATCTGAACTGATTACACAGTATTACGAGATAGAAGAAAATGAAAACATTCATAAAGAAATTATGGATAGTCCAGATAAAGAAGCATTTTACGATAACTTACAAAAAAACTGTCCACCGAACGCATTTCATTTATTAGAAACATTAAAGAATGAAATAAAAGATGTATTAGAAAATAAAGAAGAAGCAAAAGAAACGATAGAAAGCAATCGTGTTAAAAAGCGTTTTACACCTAGAGAAAGACTTGAATATTACTATGAAGAAAGACTATTTAAGATAAAAGAAGTGATAAAGGAAGAAACTTTTAATCAATTGTTTCATATATTTAACGCAAGGATTGGAACAAAAGGTATTGATGAAACAATTCTAGATCAATTATTTAAAAATAATATTAACGTCAAAACGATTTACGAATTTTTAGATGAAATTGATGATCAAGAGCTAACAGATAGATTAGTTAGTGAATTAGTAAAAACGACAAGGAAGTGAGTTATTTGGATGATAAAGAAATACTTGAACGGCTAAGCGACTATTTTTCAATGTCTGATCCAATGATGGATGTTTTCAGAATAATTGGTTTTGGTTTAATCAAGTTATTATATTGGATTATTAGTTTTTTAGAAAAAGCCGTTGAACAAGCCTATACATTAGGTGGTCTAATTGAAAACAGTAAGGTAGATACATTATTTAATAACGTAATGCCCCTTGCTTGGGCATTACTAACGGTAGCAATACTTGTATATGGTTATCAAATGCTAACAGGGAATCAACTATTTAAAAAAGAATTTATAACGAATTTATTATTAGCGATAGGTATATTTGCGATACTGCCATGGTTATTAATTCAATTAAATAGTATGACGAATAGTGTTTTTGAGTACGCTCAAAATCAATCGAGTGAAGAGGATCAGTCAACGAATCAATTAGCCACACAGTTATTAAAAACAAATATCAATGATGTTATATGGATTGCAAAAAATGATTATCAAGTATCAGAAGACGGAATTAATAATAACTTATCAGAAGACAATTTACATTTACTGTCAATCAATGAAAAGATGAATACATCAACTAAAAAAATAAATGATAAAGATGAGAAAGAAAGATTTAAACAAATGGGGCTTACCCCAGAAGATGTAAAAATTTTTGATAAATATATTGCGGTTGATTGGGAAGGGAAGCGATCTTTAAAAGATATTCCACGAATGGACATTACACTAGTTGGTAATATAGAGCTTCTTAGTCAGTTCTATTACAGATATACATTTAATCCATGGTCATTACTCGCACAATTTATTGCAATTAGTTTAGCGTTAGTTGCAACAGCATTTAAAGTTGTGCGTTTATTTATGGAAATTACTTTTAGTAAAATACTCGCACCATTTATCGCAACAACTGATCTCTCAACAGGACAGCGAATGAAAGCATTAATTAAAGATATTTTAATTAACTATAGTGCATTAGCACTTATTCCTTTTGTGATGCAGATATATATTATCGGTGTGGGTTGGCTCACAGCACAAGATTTTAACTGGGTAGTTACATGCATCATTATTTTTGGTATGAGTTATTTCCTAATTGATGGTCCAGAAGTTGCAAAGCGTATACTCGGTATTGATTTAGGAGTTCAAGACGGATGGCGTGTAATGATGGGAGCTATGGCTGCAGGTACAGCAGGAGCTAAAGGAGTTGGACTTGCAACTAAAAGTGCATCAGGTGTAGCAGAAAAAATGGCAAATAGTGAACGTCTACAAGGCTTAACAAAAGGTGTTGGAAACCTTGCTGGTGCTACTATGAAAGATACAATGAATGATGCGAAACAAGCAGTTGGTCAAGGCTTAGGTAAATTTGCTGAAAGTGATAAAGGGCAAGATATTTATAGCTTTGGTAAGAAAGCAGGAAGACGTTATGGTAAGATGGGTGAAGCACTAAAAGGAGCAGTTGAAAATTCAGCCGTTGGACAAACAGCGAAAGATATTAAAGATGGTGTTCAAGGTGTTGGTGCAGTATATAGAGGCGAAAGTGATACGTTTAAATCACAAAATGATACTGGAGGTAGTTTATCAACGCCACCACAAGAATTATCTAATGCACTTGCAAACGTAAATACTTCTCTACAGCCAGATGAAACAGGTGCGACTGATTCTATGAGTGCAGTACGTAGTGTGTCAGAACTTGTAAATACACAGCCGACAGATGACAATGACAGACAACAACTAATCTCAGCAATGCTACAAGGAGCGACAACAGACGAAGCACAACAACGTATTAATGGAGTGTTAGGTGAAATTAGTGATCCAGAATCTAAACAACAAATGATTAGCTCATTAATGGCAAGTAATGATGTTGGATTAGAAGAAAAGAATCAGTTAGTTAGTGGTGTGATGAGTGGTGCGATTGACGGTAATCCATCACAAATGGTACAAGATATTGTGACTGGAATGTCAAATCAACCAGAAAAACAACAACAATTAATTGAATCAATGGTAACTAATTCATCTATTCCTAATGAATCAAAACAACAACTTGTAGAAGCAGTCATGAATAATAAAGATATGGGTGTTGAATCAAAAACACAATTACTAAATACTATGACAAGTAATACGCCTAATACAGAATCTAAAACACAAATGATTAATTCTATCGCAAATGGAGAAGCAAGTACGAAGACACAACAATCCTTTGTAAATGAAGTAATAAATAGTGCAGATCGTAGTGCGAAAACACAAATTCAAAATGTAGAAGAATTAATTAATTCTAATGATAGTCCACAAGAAACAGCAACTAAGCTAGTTAATGCGATTCATAGTAACAACAATGATCCACAAATGCAGACACAAATGATTAATAAAGTGATGCAAGGATCAGATAACATGGCATCTGGATTAAAGACACAATTTATTAGTCAAGCAGTTACTGGAGCAGCATTAAATAGTGGGGCGAAAACACAGTTAGTGAACACAATCTTTGGTGGTGGAGAACAGTCATTACCATCTAGTCAACAAAGAGTACTATCACAAGTATTATCAAGTGGGTCTGGTGTTGAACACAAAAACGCTTATCTCAACGAAATCTATAATAAAGCAGAACCTGTTGCGAAAAACCGTAGTGAATTTGTAAATATGATTCGAGGCAGTAACATTGAAACAGGTATTAAAGAAGCTATTGTGAATCAAGCAGAATTTAGTTATAGCAGTAAAAACCAATCAACTTTATCAAATCAGATTAATAGCGTAATGAATACTAAAGGATTAGATGATGGGTTAAAAAATAACATTATTCATGAAATCTCAAACCCTAATTCTGTATATAAGGAACAAAGTTTCCAAGATATCGTTAAAAAAGTAGATAGATTATAGAAGATTTAAGGCACTTTATCTAAAGATAAAGTGCTTTTTAATTACTTGTAAAAGAAAGGAAAAATAAATGGATAAATATTTAATACCAAAAGACATAAAATCACAAATTAAATTTGGATTATTTAACTTATCAGATATAGTTGTGATCGTTGCGGTACTTTTACTTTGGTATATATTAATGCAACAAACATCATTTGGAGTATTCATAAATGTGATGTTGTTTATAGGTCATGCAATTTTCGCATTATTTTTAATTATGAGAACTAAAGATAATCCAGATAGACCGAGAATATCAATTATGTTATCAGCATTATTAAATCAAGATGATACTAATTATCATTCAATTGACTATAACAAGTATAAGAAATTTAATGAAAATTAATTTTTTAGGAGGACAAAATGAATCAAACAGAATCAAGGTTAGTGCCAAGTAGAATACAAAGAATCGAACAAGATAAAATTGAACTTTCAAAAATAAAGATTCCAACTACATTCTTATCTGTTTCACCTTATAAAAGAATAGTAGATATGGAATCTAACACAATGAATGAAACAGTTATTCAAATGAGTAACGACACATACGTTCAAATTTATAAGTACAAGTCATACGATCTAAATTTATTAAATGTAGAAGAAAAAAGGATATTAATTCAACAATTCGCTAACTTTTTAAGAATTTATAGTGATGACATTAAGAATATTAGTTTAATGTTCCCTGTCAATACAACAGAACAACAACACTATTGGATGATGAAATATGAAAATGCAAAAACACAAATTCAAAAAGAACTCTCAGCTGAAAGATTACTAAGATTAAAAGCTATTCAAACGCATTTTAAAACTCAAACGCATTACTGTTATATCTTTTCTAATACTATTCAAGAAATGGAAGATAAAATGCGAAGTATACCACAATATCATTCATTAATAGATCCTAAACCATTAACACGAGAAGAAAAAGAACAATTATTATACAGACTTAATAATCAAGAACCAGAATAATATATAACATATAATATATATGTTATATATTATATTTTATATAATATAAAGGAGAAGCTTATGTTAAGTATATTTAATAAAAAAGAACCAAAGGCAGTTAAAAAGAAACCAGAGCATTATGCGTTAGATGGATATGATTTAGATTTTATTGCACGTATCCAGCCACAAGGTGGTATTAAGTTTAAAGAAAGATATGTAGAAAATGGAATTGGTTATCAAGGTTGCATCCTATTATATGATTTTCCAAATGACGTGACGGGTCATTGGTTAAATTCTATTATTAATATGGAGGGAACAATTGGAATTGTCGACTATGGTACAGAAGATAATACAGAAGTTATGACTACGCTGAATCGTTCTGTAAGAGAGCAACATTCACGTATTTTAGAATCGAAAAATGCGTTATCGAGAAATGAGTATCAAAATACTTATAGAAATCTTATGGATATTGGAGAGGCAATTAACCAATACGGAGAAGTCATAAAAAATATGAATATACGTCTTTATATCACAGGATCATCACAAGTGGATTTAGATAAAAAAGTATCAGATATTCGTAAGGAGCTACAGTCCAAAGGATTTAAAGGTCAAATGATGATGTTTGAATCTAAAGATAATTATTTAAGTATGGCATATAGCTTAACAGATCAGAAAAAAGAGTTGTCTTACTACAGAAAAGGTAAAGCGAACGTACCAGCCTCTACAGCAGGAGCAAGTTATTATATGAATCACACGGAACTTATGGATCCAAATGGTGCATATTTAGGAACAACAATGACAGATGGTACGGTATTGCTTGATATGTTTCAAGCCGATAGTAAACGTACGTACTATAACTCAATTATCTTCGGAGCAATGGGTAAAGGTAAATCTACGTTGATGAAGATGTTATTTGAAGATCAAAACGCACGTAGCCATATGATAAGAGGCTTTGATATTGCAGGTGACTTTAGAGAAGTTGTTAGATATAACGGAGGTAAAATGATCTCATTAAGTGGTAGTGGTGGAATTATTAATATGTTAGAAGTATTTGCGACAGTGACTACAGAAACAGAAGATGAACACCAAGAATTAGTTGTTGATGAAAAAGCATCATTTTCAGCTCATTTATCTAAGTTAAAAATGCAGTTAAAAATCTTAAACTCTGATTTAACAGAAACAGATTTAACAGACTATGCCAATTGGTTAAGAGAATTTTATATTGATTTTGGATTGCTACCAAATTCTCTTGATGAAGATTATAAAGTTACAGGATTAGAGCCGAAACAATATCCGATTTTAAGTGACTTACTATCATTTTTAGAAAGTAAAAATACAGATGGGTATTCGATTGAAAAAAATCGTACTTTGGAGAAAGTTATATCAACAATTAAAGAAATGGTAGAACAAAATGGTAATTTATTTAACGGACATACAACGATTCCAGATATTTTATATGAGCCAATTGTATTTTTTGATATTAAAGGTTTAATGGACTATGGATTACCAATTTTCCAGACACAAATTTATACAGCAATTTCTATGATTTGGTCACATGCACTATATCATGGACAACAAAGTAAGAAACAAATTGAGAATCCAGATATTGATAACGATACTGTACAGCGTTTCATGGTTTTCATTGACGAATGTCATAACATTATTAACGCTAATAATAGAGAAGTTGTACAGTTCACAAAAAACTTTATGAAAGAAATGCGTAAATATATGGCTGGTATTCAGTTGGCAACGCAGTCACCACAGGAATTACTGCCAGATGGTAATGAATTAATTGTAAATGACTTAAAACAAATTTTTGAGTTAACACAATATAAATTCTTATTAGGAATGGATCAGTCCACATTAGATAAATTAGAAGACGTGTTAGGCGATACAATCAAAGAATCTGAATATGAATTAATACCAAACTTAGAACGTGGACAAGCGATACTTTCAATTTGTGGAGATTCAATCGTATTTAACGCAATGCCGACACAAGAACAACTAGATCGCTTTGAAGGTGGATTATAAAAAACTAAATTATTATTCTACTACTAATGAAAGCCCGATTTTATGTACTTATAAAATCGGGCTTTTTTTAACGTGTAAAGGCATTGAAGAAACGCTAATGCGTTTCTTTGATTCGTTCGTTTTCACTCACTCTTATTTTTCGTGTTTCGATTGATATTTATTTACTTTGCATACTAGCATCTCTTCACTTATGTATTGCAAGTCCAAGCACTCCGTGTGCTAAAGCAGACTTGCAATACCGTTACGAGATGCTTTCACGTATGCGTAAATAAAATATCATCTACACACCCAAAATAATAAGAGTGGTAGAAAAAAGGAGCAATCAATAATGAATATTTTAAATCAAGAATTATATTTTCAACCCAATGAAGAAACTAGCGAACTAGAGTTATTTATTAATTGTGTAAGACTATCACAAGAATTTAAACAGGAATACCAATTATCAAAAGAGGAAACTAAAAGAAATGCTGAAAAGTTATTCAACTTTTTTAATGAAAAAGTGTATCAAGAGTATGGAGTGAAAATATTTGAAGATGACCCATATTTAGAAAGTGATAATGGTACAACATTTAATATGTTAGCAGGGAATTATTGGTTCGTATTTAATTAAGTAATAAGTAGGGGCATTAAGATGATCCTACTTTTCTAATCTCAATGAAAGCCCGATTTTATAAAATACATAAAATCGGGCTTTTTATTTTAAAAAGGCATTGAAGAAACGCTAATGCGTTTCTTTGATTCGTTCGTTTTCACTCACTCTTATTTTTCGTGTTTCGATTGATATTTATTTACTTTGCATACTAGCATCTCTTCACTTATGTATTGCAAGTCCAAGCACTCCGTGTGCTAAAGCAGACTTGCAATACCGTTACGAGATGCTTTGACGTATGCGTAAATAAAATATCATCTACACACTCAAAATATAAGAGTGGTAGAAAAAAGGAATGGTGTTTATGTTATTCAAAATTAAAATTAAAGAATTGGGTAACCGTTACTACGATTTAACAAAAAGAGATGAAAGAAAAGAATTGTATGATGCACTAGATAGCTTAGAAGATCCATTTAGCTATAGCGTAGTTGACTTAAAAACAGATGAAGATTGGGCAATTTTCGATAGTGATACAAATTTAGACGATGTTGTTGCAGTAATGACAGAGCTTAAAAAATTAACAGATAATCAATATGAAATCTTTATACAAGAAGTAAAACAACGCATTGAATCACCGATGGATGTAATTTTAAGAATAAAATAAATTTTATATAGAAAGTAGGAATTAAAATGATTAACAATGTAAGTTTAACAGGAAGAATTGTCAAAGAGATTAACGTATTTGAAAATGATAATAATAAGGTTGGTAGTTTTACATTAGCAGTACAACGTTCACATAAAAATAAGAATGATGAATTTGAATCAGATTTTATAAGAATTGTAGCGTTTAATAAAACTGCAGAAACAATTGAAAAATATACAACTAAAGGATCACTTATAGGCGTTGAGGGTAAAGTACAAACAAGCAATTATGAAAATAAAGAGGGTCAAAAAGTATACTCAACAGAAATTGTAGAAAATCGTATTATATTTTTAGAAACAAAAGAACAATTTGAACAACGAATTAAAAATAATAAAAAAGAATTTAAAAATGATGATACTAATGAAAATTCTTATCCAACTATAGAAGATAAAGATTTACCGTTTTAATTATCCAAAGCACTTATTTTAATAAGTGCTTTTTTTATTTAGGAGAGTGAATATGGCAAAAGAAAAAAGCTTTACAAGAAAGCAAATAGAAAAACGGATTAAAAATAAAATAGCTTTATGGGTAACAGGAACTTTAGGATTTACTGGTGGAGCAATTTTATTAGTAGCACTTTGTGTTTTACTCATAATTATGGCTTTTGTCCCAATTTTTGGTGCAATTAGTGCAGATGAGCAACAAAAAGCAGAAGCTTCTCAAACAGTAGTCGGAGCAAATTTGCCACAAGAAGTTTTACGTTATAAAGAAGATGTTTTAGCAGAAATGAAAACACAAGGATTAAAAGAGTTTCATATCGACATCTTACTTGCAATAATGGCACAAGAATCTGGTGGTAGAGTAACAGATGTATTTCAAGCATCTGAATCACTAGGTAAACCTCCGAACTCAATTGGAACAAGTGAATCAATTAAGCAAGGTGTTAAATATTATGGTGAACTTGTAAAAGCAGTTGGTATGACAGATAAATTTGATTTAGATAAAACTAAATTAATTTTACAATCATACAACTTTGGATCGGGGTTTATAGATTATGCAAAAAGAATGAATGATGGTAAGTATTCCAAACAACTTGCAAAAAATTTTTCTAACACACAAGCAAGTAATATGGGATGGAGTTCTTATGGTGACGTAAATTATGTAGATAACGTCATGAAATATTTAAACTCAGGTAATTCAAGCATAGATGAATTGACAGGTAATTTTAAAAAGCCAACCACAAGTAGCTACAGTAATCCATATTTATTTGGACAATGTACTTGGTATGTTGCAGGAAGAAGAGCAGAAATAGGAGCTAAAGTACCAAATAATTTAGGTGATGCATGGATGTGGGTTGGTAATGCAAAATCACAAGGTATTAAAGTAAATAATACACCTAAAGCAGGAACTGCAGTTGTTTGGCAAAGAAATCAATTTGGATCTGATAGTTATTATGGACACGTTGGCTTCGTAGAAGAAGTTAAGTCTAACGGAGATATTATTGTTTCTGAAATGAATGTTAAAGGTCTAAATGTTTTAAGTTATCGCACAATCCCAGCAAGCCAAGCAAACAATTTATCTTACATTTATTAGGAGGAGAAAAGATGAATAATAAAAAAGTTTTATTTTTTATAGTCGGGGTGGTTTTAATTTTTACAGTCCCATTCTTTTTATTAAATAAAAATATTAAAACTTTAGAAGAAGAAAATAAATTATTAAAAGATGAAATTAATTCTTTAGAAAAAGATAAACAAGATCACAAAAATAAAGTTGAAGTAGTTGAGGTAGAAAAAAATAATGATGAAAGTTCTGAAGAAGAAAATAATTCTCAAGAAGAAATTAATGATGATTCGGATAAAATATCAAATTTCTCTAATACATTCGTTGACTTGATGTTTAATAGATTAAATAAAGATGAAATAAATGAGTTAAAAAATTTAACAGAAGATGAAGCGACGAAGTATTTAGAAAGTAAAGGATATTTTAAGACGGTGGATGATAATTCTGATATTCCTCAAAGCACAGTCGAAGAAGTAAAAGTATATACACGAGATTTAAATGAGAATACAAAAGATGCTGTGATAGTTTACGGAACATCAATAGAAGATGATGATGTTATTAACTATGGTATCTATCATTTAGAACTTGAAATAAAAGATAACGGAGAAGTTGTTGCAACAAAAATGTATGGAGATAATCCTTTAATGAATCCAGATATAGAATTATTTTTTGGTAAGGAAGCTGTAGATCAATAAAAATTTTTCTACTACAGGAGGTTTATATATGAAAGAAATATTTATTGATTTAAAAAATGCCTATAAAAACAATATCGGTAAATTTTATGTTGCATTAATTTTTCTAATTATATTTTTATATTTATGTTTAATTCTTTTAAACACTTTTAAACCAGAAGAAGCAATTAGAAAAACAATAGATAGTGGAGAAAGAATTTCTTTTGAGGGGGAAGAATTAACTTATATCGAATCAATTTATTATCCGAATAAAAAAGAGTTAGAAGTTTTATTTGGAATTAATAGTGTGGGTTCATTATTTAGTGAAAAAAATTTAAAGGCAAAAGCACTTATTCAAAAAGATAGAACTAAAAATAAAGAAGTTATAGTAGAAAAAATTAATCCACAAATTATTTCTATGAAAATAAAAGATGTGCCAAAAGATTATTTACTTACAAGATTAACAATAGGATTTAAAAAAGTTGGAAGTGAAACTCAAAGAGAAAATGTAACTTACGTATCACATGAACAAGAATTACAAAAAGAACTAACCGAAAATGATTATTTAGACTATGCAATTAATTTTAGATCATCATTTGTTGAAACTGAAATTGATGTACTGAACGAAAAAATAAATCAGCTAGATGATGAAATAAAATCTAAAGAAGAAAATATTTCTGAATTAAAAAATACAGATAGCTTATTAACTGACGAAGAAAAAAGTAAGGTTGAATCACAAATTGAATTGTTTACAAAGCAAATTTCATTAATGGAAGACGAAAAACAGAAAACAAAAAATGAAATTGATGAAAGAGAACAACAATTAAATGAGTACAAAAGCGAGAAAAACTGAATAAAAGAGGGGGAAATCTAGTAATTATTTAAAGAGCATAAGGGACAATGATATCACTTTAATGTTTTAAAGTGATAGGTTGGCAGTGCCAACCATTGTCCTAATAAGGTTTAACAGATAGAGTATGCTGTACTCAAATATGATATCAATTTAAAGCATAATGAGTATTACTTACTCTATCTATTCTACTTATTAATTGTATATATACTCTAATACAGTATGCCGTACTCACTACATTTTGACTGACAAAGGAGAAGATAATGAAGTTTTTACTTAGATTACCTAAAGAATTACACAGCTATCTAGTTCAAGTTTCAAATACAAAAGAAGTTTCTATGAATGAATATATTATTAATCTAATTAAAGAAGATTTATCAAAAGAACAATTTTATTCAGAAAAGCTAGAACAAAAGAGATTATTAACAGACATAAATAATATATTAAATAAACAAAACCACGCAATAAATGAATTAAATAAATGGAATGAAATACATGCGAATATGCTTTATGAAATTTTAGGAGTTGAAAATTATAAAAATGAATAATGATTTAGTAAGACTAAATTTTAATTTAGAGAAAGATTTTTTAGAAAAAATGGATCTTCATATTTTAAAAAATAAATCTAAATATTTAAATAGAAAACAATTTTTAGAATTAGCTATAGAAAATATGATTGAAATGGATATGAAAAATTCTAAAGATATTGATGAAGAAATTAAAAAGTTAAAATCATTGCTAGAGCTTAACTTACAATTCACTTATTCAATTATGGATAGACAGGATTTAAAAATTGTTGATTTATATTATGGTGGAACTTTAAGTGCAATTAAAGGAAGAGAAGCCATTGATTATTATTATAGAAATAAAAAGATGAATGAAAATAAAAATCATAAAACTGTAACTGAAAATAATAAAGAAGAAGCAGAAGAAAAAGAAATTAATCCTCGATGGAGAATTACAGATTTATAGAAGATGACATATTGATTAAGACAGAAACAATTAATTTTGCAATCAACAAAGATTTTAAAAAAGAAATTGATGAACATATTATGGAAAATAAATATAAATACGAAAGTAGAACAGATTTTTTAAATGTTGCAATTAGAAATTTAATTCAAGAAGATAACGAAATAACCACAAAAGAAATTCTTTTAGATTTGTGTAAAGAAATTAGAGAGTTAAAAATTTTGGTAAATACATCTGGTAGAAATATTAATAGTATAAAAAGCAATTTAAATAAAAATAATAATTATCAGTATAGGAGGAATTAATTGAAAGCAGGAGTAATCTTAACTAGTGACTTTGTAATAGGAAATAATAAATCATTTGAAAATTATATTCGTTATATTGATCGTAAAGAAGCAAAGCAAAAAGAGTTCTTTGATGAATATGAACCTATTATTGATGAAAAATTTGAGAAGTATTTAGATTATATGAATCGTGAATCAGCTAAACATGAGGAAGTAAAAGATAAAAGTACAGGTTTATTTAATGAAAAAAGTGATCTTTTAACTAAAGAAGAACGTAGGGAAGTATATAAATCTTTTAGAGAAGCACAAAAAAATAATTCAGTATTATGGAGAGATGTTTATTCTTTTGATACAAGATGGTTAGAACAAAATGATTTATTGGTTTATAAAAATCTTAAAGAAGAAAAAATAAAAGATGCTGTAAGAAATTCTATGAATACATTCATTAAAGAAGAAAATTTAGAAAAAGATAATGTGATATGGACTGGAGAAATACATTACAACACAGACAATTACCATGTACACGTTGCAATTTCTGAAAAAGAAAATACACGAGAGATGATTACTTATAAAAGAAAAGATGAAAATAATAATTTTGTGGAAATGACTGAACCGAAAGGCAAAAGAAAAAATAAAACTAATTCTAGAATGAAGTCAGCATTTATTCACCATTTAGTAGAAAGAGAAAAAAGTTTAGAGCGAATCAATGAGTTAAGAATAACTTTAAATAAATCAATCCATATAGATGAAAGTACAATCGAACAAAGAAAAAGATTGAATAAAATTATTTCTCTACTACCAGAGAAACAAAATGAATGGTCATATAATCATCACAATATGAAACACCTTAAAGATGATATAGATGATTACACAGAACATTTTTTAAAAGATAACTTTATAAATGAATATAATGAATATCGACATTTACTATCAAGAGAAGAAAGATTTTATAAAGATGTTTATGGTGAGAACAGTAACAATAGTAACTACTCAAAAAACAAATATGACGAACTAAAATCAAGAATGGGGAATGAACTATTAAGAAATATTAAGAAGAATAAAGAACAGGTGGAAGAAAAATTAGGAATAGAATTAAATAAACCACCCAATATATCTAATAAAAGAAATAAAGAAAACTTGAAGAAAATATTTATTCATCACGTGCAGGAAAATAAGAATTACAGATCAAGAAACAAGCCAATATTTAGAATCGTAAGGTATAGAGGTACAGAATTTAAAGTAAAAGTAAATAGTCCATTAATAAGAAAACCAAGATTAATGAAACAATATGAATTAAGACGACTACAAAACTTATTTAATAATAGAAGAAGACAAAAAGAAGTCGAACACGAACATCAAAAACTTGAAGAACGTATTAGAAGTATAAAGGAACAAGAACTATAAATTAAATAATAAAAGATTAAGAGCAATATACATTTGTATATTGCTCTTTTTTTATTTAAAAGGAGATATACAAATGAAAAAAGATAATTTTAAAAATATGGACGAAAAATCAAGAATTGAAATAATGGAGGCACTAATTGAAGAATCAGAAAAAGATGGAAGTAATTTTTTAAAAAATAAATTAGAAAATGAAAGTACGATTAGCTTAGAAGAAAGTTTAAAAGATAATATTGTGGACTTTCTAATAAATAATGAAATGAATATTAGAGAAGTTGAGGAAGATGCTTCTAGGAGAAGTAAATTAGCAAAAGAGGCATATTCAAAAAGAAAAGAAGAATTCTTAGAATATACTATTTCAAATGAAAATATTATTGATGAACAAGGTTATTTAAAAGACCATATAGACGATAGAATTTTTGAAGAAGCACAAGATGAATTTGAAGTCAATAAATACGATAATATATTAGACGATTATAATGAGCTATCACTTTTAGCAAATGAACCAGATTATCAAGATACACCAAAAGCACCTGAATTTTTGAGAGAAGTTGAATTTGTAAATCAATTTGAAATGACAAATGATTTAGACCAAAGTTTATGGATTACCCCAAATAACCAACTTATATCTAGTTATGGAGAAAATGGTATTCGTTCAATAGACCATAGAGCGTTATTAGATTTTTACAATCTAGATCGTGAAGATATTGAAAGTTGGGATAAGATACATGAGATGGGTTATGTACGAATTGTACCAGAAACAGAATATGCATTAATTTATGAAAATCAACCACTTACTGATGAACAAATTGAAACTATTAAGAATTATGATTATCAAATGGAGTCATATGGAGTTTTAAAGGATGAAAACGAACTAAAAGAAGAAGCATACTATGATCTTCTAGATCAATACGCAGAAGATTACTTAATTAATAATAAAGATGATACAGCAAAATACATTACAGTTATTGGTGTTAAAGATAGTGAGATTGCTTTTACAAGTAATTTAAAAGAATTTGAAGATGAATACCATGAACAAGATGTGGATCATTATTTAATGCTCTACCACAACAAGAATGTATATTCAATAAAAGAAAAAGAACAGTATGAACAGGATATGCAAGATAATCCTTTGCCTAAAAAGTATGAAGCATTATTGAAGCAAACCCGTGTAGGTAGTCTTAGGCAATATGATTTAGAGGAACAGACAAAGATGAAAGAAAATACTTTGGAATAAATAAAGGAGATAAATTATGACAACAGTTATTGTTGCAGAAAAACCATCACAAGCCAAAGCATACGCAGAAGCATTTAGTATAAAAAATCGAACTAAAAGTTATATAGAACTAGATCGTTGTAGCACCTTTCCTGCTGGTGCTTTTTTAACTTGGGGAATTGGTCATTTAATACAATTAAAATATCCCAAAGAATATAAACAACCAATCAATACGTGGGATTTAAACAACTTACCTTTTCTACCAACATGCTTTGAATATAAAGTAGATTCAAAAAAATATGCTCAATATAATACGGTTAAAGAATTATGTATGAAAGCAGATACGATAATTAATGCGTGTGATGTAGATAGAGAGGGAAGCAATATTTTTTATTTAATACTTGAACATGCAGGTATTAGAAATAAAGAAATAAAAAGGCTATGGATTAATTAATTAGAAAAAGAAGAAATACAAAAAGGTTTTAATCAATTAAAAGATAATAGAAAAGATGTATTAATGTTTCAAGAAGCAAAAGCACGTATGTTAAGTGATTATCTAATTGGTATGAATTTAAGTCCCTTATATAGTATTAAATTATCTAAAATTGCTGATTTTAATACTATATTTGGTGTTGGTAGGGTGCAAACTCCAACCTTGTCCATGATCTATCATAGACAAATTGAAATTGAGAATTTCAAATCAGAACCATTCTTTGAAATACATGCAGATTGCAGTAAAGATTCACAACAATTCACAGCAAAAATGAAGTTGAAAGAAAAAGATAAAGCTGTTGCTGATAAAATTTTTGAAGATATAAAATTAAAAGACTATGCAACAGTAAAAGATATTAAACGTACTCAAAAACAAAAACAAGCACCAAAGCTACATTCTTTGAGTACCTTGCAAACGAAAGCAAACACGTTGTGGAGATATAGTCCTAAAGAAACTCTTGCGATTGTACAAAAGTTATATGAATTAAAATTGGTGAGTTATCCAAGAACAGATTGTCAGTATATTACGGAGCAAGAGTTTCAATATCTAGATCAAAATCTTGAGAGCTATCTCAATATGTTCAATATAAGTAGTGAATTAATTGATAACCGTTCTATGAGAAAGCGTTTTGTGAATAATTCAGCAGTTCAAGAACACTATGCAATTATATTAACGAAAACAGCTGATGTAGAAAAAGTAAATATGTTAAGTGATAAAGAACGTAATATATATGAAGAAATCTATAATACGACAATAGCTATGTTTCTAAAGGAGCATATATATGAAGAAACTGATGTAGAACTGATAATTGATGATCATTATTTCTATAGTAGAGGTAAAGTAGATAAACAATTAGGTTGGAAAGAATTATTCAATCAAAAAGAAAATACAGAAAGTATATTACCAGAAATGAATATAGGTGAAATGATTAAAGCAAAGCCATTTATATATGAGGGGATGACACAACCTCCATCACTATATACTGAGGGTCAATTAATTAACTTAATGAAAAATTGTGGCAAATTATTAGAAGATGAAGATACAGAAATACTAAAAGAGGTTGAGGGAATTGGTACAGAGGCAACTCGTGCAGATGTCATAGAAAAGATAAAACAACATGACTATATCACAACCAAGAAAAATAAAGTAATGCTAACAGATAAAGGTAGGTTGTTAGCGAAAAGTGTACAAGGTACTTTATTGTCCAGTCCAGAAATGACTGCAAAATGGGAAGCATCATTAAAAAAGATTAGTAGTGAAGAACAAACGCTAGATAATTTTATTAAAAATACGATTAAGTATATTCTTCATCAAATGAAGCAGATTGATAGTGACTTTAAGAAAAATCAGTTAGTGGATAATACGGGTCAATCAGTAGTCAAAATTGATGATCCAAATGTAATTGGTGATTGTCCTAAGTGTAAAGAATCAGTCGTTAAGAAGATAAAAGGTAAAAAAGGTGTGTTTTATGCTTGTCAAAATAAGAAATGCAAATTTGTAATTTTTAAAAATATCTTTGGTAAAAATATTTCTACTACTGTTGTTAAAGAATTGATAAATCATGGTCGAACAAAGCATAAAGTTAAAGGTTTTGTTTCCAAGAAAGGAAAGACCTATGATGCTTTTGTAAAATTAAATAATGAATACAAGGTAACGTTATTTTTTGATAATAAGGAGGGATAAATAATGAAATATCATGAGATGATAGAAGAACAGATGAAAAAACGTAGAAAACGTAAATCTATTATTACAACAATAATAGTTATGTTATTACCAGCATTATTCTTATTACTGTATCAACCATTTAATTTTTATTTAAAAGATCCACATGTCATTGAAAAAGCACAAGCAGTTGCACAAGAAAATTATAAAGAAAGTACAATTAAATCTAATGAAAAATGGCTTGAAAGTGTGTGGAATCAGACAGATAAAGATGAATATGGAGATTTAATAGAAACACAGGAAATGGCAGATAATAATTTAACGTATGATTGGTCACAAGTTAAGCTGATAGACAGTATTCCAACAGGAGCAACAGTAAATAAATTTTTATATCGTGGTCAATTGTTTATACCAGATATAAATATGAATTTACCAATTGTTGAGGGAGTGAGTAATGAAAACCTTTATACGGGTGCTTCTACTATGAAACCGAACATGAAGTTAGGACAAGATAATTATGCCGTTGCTGGTCACTTAATGCCAGATCCAAACACTTTATTCAGTCCATTAAAACGAGCAGAAAAAGGGATGCACATTTATGCGACCGATAAAGAAAAAGTATATATATATGAAATAGAAAAAATAGAATATGTAGATCCATCTCAAATTGGTTGGATAGATGATGTAGAAAATGAAACACTAATTACCTTAGTAACATGTGGCACGTTAGATGGAGCAAGTCGATTAATTGTTCAAGGTAGTTTTGTAAAAAGCCAGTCGATTGGAAGCTTTGAAAAAGATTTAACTGAAAACTATATCTATTAGAGAGAATTATGAAAAATTCTCTCTTTTTTTATGCGAATTTTTAAGTTTTTAAAAAACGGGTTTTTAAAACAGGGCTTAGAGCTTTAATAATAAAATTCGAGGGTTATACATCCTAAAAGGCATAAAAGCAGTCAGAATGCTTTATTTTAAATATTTTTCAAAAATGGAGGAAAACAATGGGATTATTTGATGAAAAAGGAAGATTAACTGATGAAGCAGTCGCATATGCGAAAAATGTACCGATTGTAGAGTATTTAGAAGAACAAGGATTTATGATGACACGACAAGGCAATAGTAAGTATTATAACCTTGATGATCACGATAGTTTTGTTGTGGATGCAGAACAAAATATGTATTTTTGGAACTCACGCCAACGTGGTGGGAATATTATTAATTTACTACAAGATGAAGAACTTTTTGGAATGAAATTTAGAGAAGCAGTCATTGAATTAAATTCAAAAAATAATCAAAGAATCCAAAGTGATCATGGTATGCATTGGAGAAATAAAAAAGAAAAAGAACCGTATGCTTTTCCAGTAGATAATATGGTGAAAGATTCGTCTAGAGTAAGAGAATATTTAATTAATGATAGGAAATTAAATCCAGACATTGTAAATACATTGATGAGTAAAGGATTTATCCGACAAGATGAGAGAAATAATGCCGTCTATACTTGGGTGAATAATGGAGAAATTGTTGGCCATAATTCAGAGGGGAGTTATAAGAAAAAAGATGGTGGAAGATATAAGCATATAGCAAGTGGTGCAAATCAAAAATTTGGTTTCTCATT
>NZ_KV802760.1:0-1178 GCF_001810835.1 Nosocomiicoccus sp. HMSC067E10
GGTCAAGTCTTAAATATTGTGTAAAATAAAAAATCTCTCTGTTATTCTTTAGCTTCCACGAACGCGCTCACTTTTCTATTTGTTTCTTTATAGGCTTCATTCGCATCAAGAAGAAGTGCGCCAATTAAACGAAATGCAGACTCGATATTTGGAAATACTCTAACAACGCGCTCACGACGTCTTAACTCACTATTTAGTCGTTCGAGTGCGTTTGTACTTTTTAAAAACTTTTGTCTAGCCGCTGGACACATTAAACATTGAATCGCATCGTCAAATCCACTTTCTAAAATTTCTACCGCGTGATTAAATCTTGGATCCTCTGATACAAAGTCTAAAAACTTCTCTTTTGCTTCTCGTGCATGTTGGGGTGTTGTCGTATGAAAAATCTCTCTCAATAATTGACGCGCAACAGTTGAACCTTTTTTAGGCATTACATTCGTAATGTTTCTTAAGAAATGGACTGTGCATCTTTGCCAAGGTGTGCCCGGAAACTCTTCTTGAATCGCCTGCTTTAAACCTTGATGTGAATCTGAAGTAATGAGTTCTGGTTGTGTTAATCCACGATTTTTTAAGTCACGTAAAAAGTGTCCCCAGTGATTCTTACTCTCAGCATCATCCACTTTAAACCCAAGTACTTCACGATGACCATCTACACCAATACCGAGCGCAATATACACAGCTTTAGAGACGATTCTATGATTCTCACGTACTTTAATATACATCGCATCTACTGATACATATTTAAATATATTGTGTGTTAATGAACGCTCCGCGAAGTCTTGGATTTCTGGATCTAATCGTTTCATCACGTTAGATACGAATGATTTCGAGACACTTTCTCCGACTAGTTCTTCCACAATTTTAGTGACTTTACGCGTAGACACACCGCTGACTACCATTTCAATCAAAGAAAGCACGAGCGCCTGGTCCTTTCTTTGCCACTTCTCAAATACCTGTGGTGAAAACTCTCCGGAACGTGTTCGTGGGACTTCGAGTTCAATTTTTCCAACTAACGTTGTGAACCCTCGGCGATAACTGCCATTACGATAGTCTTTTCGACTACTGTTTCTTTCATATGAGCCAATACCCATGTATTCATCTCGTTCTTCTTGCATCACTTGATTTAACACTAAAGTTAGAAGACCCTTAGTCATTTCATTAAGGTTACTTCCAGAGAT
>NZ_KV802761.1:0-170531 GCF_001810835.1 Nosocomiicoccus sp. HMSC067E10
AGTGGCTAACTTAAACTTGAAATTTAAGATTATTTCGTATGATAAATATCATGAATAAAAAATATATTCTATTCCATCTCCATATCACTTTCTCTTTGTTTGTGTAAATATTGATTTTTAAATAATGGTTTTGATTTTTCAAAATCTGAATAAGATTCTCCCTCTCTCTTAATCAGTAAATCGTTCCAATCTTTCACATGTTCGGATTTTGAAGGTATGTCAAAATACATAGGTACTTCTCCTAATTCATGATGCACAGCTTTATAGCTGTTTTAAGTCTAATGTTGCGAATTGCCTATACATATCTTATATAGCTATAATCAAAAGTGGCAATTGCCCCAAAAAGGGTGGACCTCATGATTTACAATATTCTAAGCATGTTTGTAGCACCAATTATTGTCGGTGTCATCTTGCTATTGATAGAGCGTTAACTAGACACGCATCACAACAAGTAGACAGTTGCCGTAAATTTAGGCACAAAAAAACCCATCGGTACCAACTACCGATGGGTTTTGTGTTCCTCATGAACAATATTCTAAGTCTTAATTACATTATAACACGAATTATTAGTTTTTAAAATGAAATATATATTTCTCGTCTAGATATTGATATTCACCTTCCTTATTTAAATAATCATTAATCAGTTTTACTTTAATTTCAAAACTGTGTTGTTTACTCTTCATACAAAAACACCCCTAAAGTTGGATTTTAGTGTCCAACTTTAGGGGTGCAGCTCAATACAGTGAGATATCAATTTTGCCTATCGACAGCTTTTGTGTTTTTAAGGTCGCCGTTGGTTCACACCAAAAGGAAATTGGAATAAAATAGTTATATTTGAATTGGACAGTTTTTAGTTTCCCAGTAGCCTCTTGCACAAACTTTATATTTAGGTACATAACAACCTATTAAGTTAGTTCCGTAACATATTAAACTCCCCACTTTTGTGAAAGCGCCTATGAATGCACAGGCTGTACCAGCAAGCATTGCACAGTTACCACTATAATCTCCGCCACCAGATATATATTGTTGGCAAATCCAATAGCTACAACCAGGACGATATCTTGGACTCATTTCTTCTGATTTGTCAGGGATATTGCCAGATGCTATCTCTTGAGAAGCTTGTGCCATTGTTTTTTGTTGATTAGTTTCTATTTCATTTACGATTTCTGCTAATTCTTCATTTTGTGTTTCAGATACTGATATTACATCGACAGTATCACTTGTTAGATTTCTTAGATATATATTTTCTTCTAATTCTATATATGAATAATCAATCAATAGTACTTCCATGACATTCTCTTCTTCGTTATATAAAAATGTTAAAAGAGAAGTTATTGTGGTTTCTAGATAAATTTCGCCTTCTTCTGTGTTTTCAATAGTTTGTTGATCGCTTACTAGTTCGACTTCATATTGTGCTAAATAACCTTTCTTTTGTTCGTTTTCATCTAATAAATCATTAAATATGTATGGATCTGTAGATAACATTTGGCTTTCATATTCTTTGAAAATAGAATGTGTTTCTACTTCTCTTAAGAATAATCTTTTTGCTAAATCATCGTTTTCATTTGTTTTAGCCATACTAATTGGTTGTAAAAAAGTTATGATAATAATGCTCAAAGTCATAAAAGATAAAATAATTTTTCCATATATTTTTACCCCTTCTCTAATACTTTTTTTTGTTGTGTAGAAATAAAGTAATTAACATAAAAATTATTGTAACCGGTATGAAAAATGAAGGTTTTATACCTTCTGGCGATAAATAATGAGCGAAAGTTATAATGATGAGATAAATGATACTGCTGATGAGATAATAAAAATTAAAGATTGATAACAACTCCTTAATAATATAATTTTAAAAAAATTGAAAATTCTGATTTATATACTTATATAATATCATAATTAAAGAGATTATAAAATGATTCGCTTAAAATCCATCGGTATTATTCTTAGCATCACAATAATGAGCAGTCCCCTCCCAGAGTGGCACACTATATTTAACACGCTTTATTAAGTATATTACAAACAAAAAAGTGTTAAGAATATTTACCAGAATTCTGAGTTATACATGACGGTTGTGAGTTATTGTAACAAAAAGAAAGGAAACTAATTATTTTTATGAAAGTGATACTAATAAATTCTATCAGCAACAGACAATATAATTCTAAACTGGAGTGTTACAAGAGATTCATCTACAAAAAAATAATATTACAATTAATATGGCCGTTAGAACTGATATTATTAATATAATAAAATAAGTCAAGTGCAATTAAACAATTCAGCAAACTAAATTTGTATATGATTTTTTCTTCAATGAAATCCTAATTTTTTATGTAGCACTTCACTCTTATTAGAATTTGAGTCTTATAGGCAAACATTCATAATTATAATACAATGAGTGTAGTTTGATAAAATAATGCACTCATTGAATCGTCTACACTTAATTGGACAACTCCCCTGAGGGGATTTATTGTTAAATTAAGAAAGTAGGCGATTTATTTATGGCTAGAGCTAGAAGAACATTTACACCAGAATTTAAACTTCAAATGGTACGATTATTTGAAAATGGAAAATCTAAATCTGATATTGTTAGAGAATATGATTTAACACCTTCGGCGTTAGATAAATGGATTAAGAATCATCAAAATAGTGGTTCGTTTAATGCTGCTGATAATCTAACCTATGAAGAAAAAGAGCTCCGAAAATTGCGTAAAGAAAATCAACAATTAAAGATGGAAAATGATATTTTAAAGCAAGCAGCGCTGATCATGGGACGAAAATAGAAGTCATTCAACAGAATGCACATCAATATTCTGTATCAGCAATGTGCAAAGTCCTAAAAATACCAAGAAGCACTTATTATGATTCAATAAAACGAACTCCAAATAAACTAAAGAATGATGATTCAGAATTAGAAAAAACTATTGTTAGTACTTTTAACTCAAATAGAAAGAGCTTTGGTACAAGACGAATTAAAAATGAGTTAAATAAATTAGGTATTATTGTATCTAGACGAAAAATAGGTCGTATTATGAAAAAATATAATTTAATTTCAGTTTATACAAAAGCTAAATATAAAAATCATCAGAAAGAAATAAATGAAAAATTAATAAAAAACCACTTGAATCGTTCATTTACAAAGGAACATCCATTAGAAGTTTTAGTCAGTGATTTAACGTATGTTAAAGTCGCAGGAACATGGCATTACATATGTTTATTTATTGATCTCTTCAATAGAGAAATCGTTGGTTACAGTGCAGGTAAAAATAAAGACGCCCATTTAGTGACGAAAGCAATGAGTACAATTAATCATAATTTAGAACAAATAGAATTATTCCATACAGATAGAGGTAAAGAATTCGACAACAAATTGATAGATGAAGTATTAAAAACATTTAACATCAAAAGATCATTAAGTACAAAAGGCTGTCCTTATGATAACGCCGTTGCAGAAGCAACGATGAAAGCAATAAAAACTGAATTTGTAAAACAAATGAAATTTGAAAACTTGAACCAGTTAGAAACCGAATTATTTGATTATGTGAATTGGTACAACAGTTTTAGACCACATTCTTCATTACATTATTTAACGCCTGTGGCGTTTAAAAATTTACACATGAAAAGTGTCTAATAAACTGTTGACATTCCAGTATTAGCAAACGCTGAGTATGTGGACCAAATATCTTTTGGTAATTCACCCTTACCAAGTTTACATTCTAGCTGACTATGTTCTCCGAATTTGATTAACTCTAAGATATCTTGTTCTTTCAATGCACATCACCCACTTTTACTCTTAATAATTTAATTATAAACTAAAAGTTCTTGTTATATGAACCGTAGAAATAATTAATTATATTCTTCACTTTATACTTTTGAATAATATTACATGTTTACTTATGTATGAATCCCAGAGAAAAACCAGGTCATTTCATATGCTCTCATACAGTTTCACATAATTGGATTTTAAACAGTTTACAAACAAAACTGTTCCCCTAGGGGTAACTAAAAGGTAACTGAATCTATAAATAAAAATGCAAAAAAGCACTCTTTGGAATAATCCAAAGAGTGCTGTAAACATTGATATAACAAGCATATTAACGTTTAGAGAATTGTGGTGATTTACGTGCTTTCTTAAGACCTGATTTTTTACGCTCAATAATTTTTGAGTTTCCGTATTAAATCATAGATTTCATTATCCTTGATATAACAATGTTTCTATCGATTATTAACATCATATAATTTCGTACTGTTTCAACAAAGGGTATTAATTAGGTATTAAAATTTATGCTGGTCGGCAGTTACTATTTATTACAAAACTATTTTAATAGCACTATTTAAAGCTCATTATAAGAAATAGAGTTTTAAAATCTCTACATTAGTAAAACGATTATGAATTATATTCAATACTATAATGATCTAATAAATCTAATGGACCGATAATATAGCTCAATTTATATTTTTCTGTAATGATGTTTTTTAGGTATTCTATTTCTTGTTGTGATAGTTCATTAACTTTCACAATAAGACGTTCATTACTTAATTCTTTCAGGTTAATCTTAGGATATTCTTTATGAATGTCCCTAACAATATCTTCATTTTGTCTTGAAGAAAATTTTAAATAATAATCTTCATTATTTATCTTGTTATAATCTCTTTCATAAACAAAATGTCCATTATTTAAGAAAAGAATGCGATCTGCATACTTCTCTAAATTCTCGAGTAAGTGAGAAGCAATTAAAATGACTTTGCCTTCTCTCTTTTTTTCTTCCAATAATTTCGAAATGAGTTCCACATTATCCGGATCCAAGCCATTCATCACTTCATCCATCAACATATATTTAGTGTTTGCGACCATTTGCATTGCGAAACATAGTCGCTGTTTCATTCCGAGTGAGTAAGTTCTCGTTTTATTATTAACATAATGTCCCATTTTCAGTCTTTCTACAACTTTGCTTGGATCTATAGAAGTCTCTTTCCACATATCTGCATAAATCTTTAAATGATCTATCCCACTTAAGTGTGGATACAAATCACTCTGATCTGCCATCATAGTAATATGCTTTCTTATTAAGGCTTCTCTACTTTTACTTGTATACTCTAAAGATTCCCCAATAATAACTTTTCCAGAAGTCGGAGGTAAATAATTCATCAAAACATTCAGTAACGTTGACTTTCCCGTCCCGTTTGGCGCAACTAACCCGATAATCTCTCCATCATTAAATGTAGCACTTATATTATTTAAAACTTTTCGGTCTCCAAATTGTACAATTATGTCTTCTATTTGAATCATTTATATTCCTCCTTACGTCAACTTTTTCGTGAATTTAACCAATATAATATCTATTAAGATAATAACTAATAGTGTTAATCCTAGAATCAATACACCAAATTTAAACGATGGTGTATCTAAATAATAAAGATAATTTGACTTTCCTATAACGATATTGCCAATATCTGCATATGTTGTGAAAAAATAGCTAACATATTCATTAATCATCGTCCCACGCTGTAAATAAGCACTTCCTATAAATAGAACTGAGATGAATATTAAATTTACATATTCATTTTTAAATAGAATACTGGACAAGATAACTAGTCCAATAATAATTCCGACCCATATTAAAAATAATGAGAATACTTGAACTAGGTAGTGTCCCATCGAAATAGTATAAAAGTTTCCTAGATTTAGAAATTCAAAATCATATACAACTACTGGTAATTTTAAATTACCAAATCCATTCTTAATCCCAATTAAAATAAATGCCGGAACCATGAGAATAAGTAGAAATAATGTTCCTATGAATGCTACGAGGCTTTTGTACAATAACTTTTTAAATGACGATATTGGAAACCCCTCTACAATAGAAGGATAGAGTCTATCTTTTGTAACAATATCATTTGTTAATAAAAACGTTAGTACGAGTAAAATGCTAATTAGTCCTTGATTTAATAAGCGTTCTAGCGTTTGAAGTGCTGTTTGTTTATTAAATATATCAATTGAAAGTGGATAATCTGCTTTTGCATAAGCTTGATATTCTGTTGCAGACACATTATATCCGTAATGCCCATCATATTTTGCGAATCGATTTCCATATGAATAGTATTTTGGATTGTATCTCAAACTATCAAATTCGTTAAAATAAATAATTTCATCCATGTAACGATACCAATTGGACGTCATTTTTGAATACTTTGTATAATCTTTATCCTTTAAAGCATCTAGTCTTCCCTTATCATATTGATTTAATTCTGGAAATACATGTGCAGCAAAGGCTGTCATAGGATGAGTTCCTTCTCCAACTTCTACATTATCTAGAAATTCTTTTTGATCTTCATAACGCGTCAAAATCTCAGACTCATTAACACGTTCGATGGGTTTGTAATCACTTGATTGAAAGAAAGCATAATAGAGACTGACTGAAAAAAATAATACGTAAATCAAAAGATTTTTCTTGTTTCTTAAAAAATCTTTTAACTCCCATTGGATGTACCCCATACTATCACACCTCTTTCTTTCTTATGTTCGTACTTGATAGATGGAAACGAATATAAATAAATACGACAAGGAATATGCATGTAATCATTAAAGACAGTCCGCCAAATAGAATATTTGCTTGTATAGGATTTGTTGTTTCAGCAACAATACCATTAAAAACGTTTGTATAATTTAGATAATGATATGGTAGCATCCACGTAAACCTCGAAAATATACTGGATAATCCCCCTAGAAAAAAGAATCCCATATGAATAAAAATAATAATGTAAATATTTTTGATGAAATAGTTTAAGAGAATTGAAACTAATACTGCTGTGATTGTTAATATAACTAAATATCCCCAACTGATTAATATAAATGTCATTACATCAACTGTTTGATACTTCGTTCCGAGTATAGCAATAGGATAACTAAAATCAGCATTATACTTGATTAGCCCTAAAATCATCGATAAGATAATGCCACCAGTTAGAAAGCTTACTAATAATAAAATATAGTTCACAGTTTTAGATAGTAATTTTTGTCCAATACTGTACGGATAATTATTAACAATAGAACTATGTCTATCGTCGTTAATTAAAATATCAGAACTTAATATCCCACAATATAAATACCAAAAATATCCAAATGTTGTAATGACGAGAAGAATATAAGAAGGTAAATTATTATTTTTTATGTAAACACTTCTATTTTCCTTCTCAAGTGTTTGATATTTCACCAGATCTAATTGGTTCTTGCGTGTTGAAGGGATATATTCTTCTATTTCTTTAAAACCCCTTAACTGATATATGTTTTGACGCTCTTTTGCGAGTGCAAGAGAGCCTTCTATTATAGTATCACTATCATTAAATTTCATTCCGAGGGTACGAGTTCCAAGATGACTTGTTTGTTGAATCAGATTGCGATAAATAGGAGATGATTGTTCCGTGTCCGTTGCATCGACTTTTCTAAATTGATCTAGTGCCGAATTCATTGCAATGACTTCGCCCGCAGCACTTTCTTCCAAATCATTAAATGAAGCTCTATCTAGATAGAAGATACATCCAACAATCGTAAATAGTAAAATAATAAAAGCCGCTTTAAACTTGATATTTTTAGCTTCAACTTTTAAAAAAGTTTTAAGCATATTTTTCATAGGCTGTTCCTCCTTACGATTATTATCAATAAAATACCCAATCTGCTTTGAATCTTTCCTTCTTTATATAACTTATTAATACAAGATATACTCCGAGATTGCCTACTAGTAATCCGTGTTTTACAATTGATTCCTCCCCTGGGATTTCAGAAGTATCTTTAAAACTGCAATATTCTATATCTTTAAGTAATTCTTCAAATAAAATTTTTGGTAACTGACCTGTTTCAAAATTAAACTCATTTATCAACAAACTGCTATAAAGTATTCCTGCTTTACCATGACAAAAAATGTCACTGTTCATATCTATCGTATTTCCAATTTCTTTAAGATTCCATGTAGCTAAGCTTTTCTTAACCCCCTCCCTTAGGGTTAAATTGTTAGAATAAATTAAACTTTTAAGAAGAGCTGGTAATATACCAGGTAACCCATAACACCACGAATTGTTAACTCCTAAATTATAATTACAATCATTATTATTCAGAATAACAAAAGCGTTATTTTTATTTAAGGTAAACGTATATTCTTTTTGTAAAAGAGTTAAGCTTTTTTTAAGCATTTGCTCATTAATCAATTCCCTTTGGTATAAGGATATTAATACACTTATGAAACTGGCTATCCCATGCGCTGCACCTAAAATTATGCCCCCTTCTTTAAAGCTGTTTTTTAGATTCCCAATCATATTTTTGTTTGAAATAAAAAACTTTTGCTTTCCGTCTAAACATTCATCATTTATAAAATTTATAAATATATTTTTTCCTCTTTCTAAAAGTTTTATATCTTTTAATATGTTTTTTTGATTTGAATATAACAAATACTTTAAAATACCAGTTAAACCGCTAAACAAATCAAAATCTCCATAATTTATTTCTTGACAATCTTTAGATTCCAGATAATTAAAAAAATTTTCACACTCATTCTCTATTACTTGCTGCAAATCGGAAATGACATCTTCAAGATCATTAAAAGAGTTTAATAAAATCAATGATGTATTTATTCCGCATAATCCAGACCAAAGCCCGTTTTACCTTACGGACGGATTGGGCATGGCGGATTAACGCATGAACATGATGAATAAGATGTATAAGCCGAACCTTTAGTAGGTTTTTCAACTTTTACTTTCTCAACATCCAATTTGAGTTCTAACTTCATGACCTTTCTCTCCTTTCTAATGGATTAAATTCAATATTATACAAATAATCAAAAAATGCAAACGCTTTCTTACAATCACATATTATTGATGTAGTTTTCGATATACTAATTATTTTATTTTTATTGTATTATGAAGAATTTGGTTTTAAAATCAATAGTGATTATCAACAACCAATATTTACTACTTATCATCAAAAGCTCCATAAAATGAATTACATGAGAGTGTCTACCCCAAATGATAAATTAGATGCCTTTTTAAAAAGACATCAAGATATACACAGAATTAAAGTTCATGGGTTTAGACACACTCATGCTTCACTATTGTTTGAAGCAGGTGCGACTATTAAAGAAGTACAATCAAGATTAGGTCACAGTGACATTAAAACTACAATGGATATTTACACTAATATAACTACTTCATCTAGAAAAAGATTAGCTAAAAAGTTTCAAAATCACATCGATTTTTAAATTAATTTCATAAAAGGGTATTAAAGGGGTATTATTTTCTATCACAAAACAAAAAAGCACCTCTCGAATTTTTTCGAGAAGTGCTTGTAACCCTTGATAAAAAGGGATATTAACGTTTAGAGAATTGTGGTGCTTTACGAGCTTTCTTAAGACCTGGTTTCATACGCTCTTTCATACGTGGGTCACGTGTTAAGAGACCAGCACGTTTTAATTCAGCGCGGTGTTCAGGGTTTGCTTCTAATAATGCACGCGCAATTCCGTGACGGATTGCTTGAGCTTGTCCTGTGAATCCACCACCGTGTACGTTTACTAATACATCATAGTTACCTTCTGTTTCAGTAACAGCGAATGGTTGGTTTAAGTCTAAGATTAAGCTTTCAAATGGAAGGTATTCTCTCATGTCACGATTGTTGATCGTTACGTTACCTTCACCTGGTACAAGACGTACACGTGCGATTGACTTTTTACGACGTCCAGTTCCTCTATATTCTACTTTAGCCAATGTGTTTACCTCCTAATCCTTAACCACGTAACTCGTAGTTTTCAGGTTGTTGTGCCGCATGTGGATGCGTGTCTGCTTCATATACGAATAATTTGCTAAGTTGTTTGTCACCTAAAGAGTTTTTAGGTAGCATACCTTTTACAGATTTTTCGATTAAACGAACTGGGTAAGTTTCTCTTAACTCTCCAGCTGTTACTTCTTTAATTCCACCTGGGTGACCAGTGTGTCTGTAGTATACTTTTTGACTTAATTTGTTTCCTGTTAATTCAACTTTACCAGCGTTGATGATGATCACGTAGTCACCAGTGTCAACGTGTGGCGTGTATGTTGGTTTATGTTTACCACGTAAGATTGATGCAACTTCTGTTGAAAGACGACCTAATGTTTGTCCTTCAGCATCAATTACGTACCATTTACGCTCAATGTTTGACTCGTTAGCCATAAATGTTTGACGCATTGTTTTGCCCTCCAAAATAAAAAAAGTTTCTAATTTTCTAATTTAATTGTTCATGTTATATCTTACAAAAGATAAGTTCCGGGGCTTATCAGTGTGTGATATAAATTTATACCGTTAGTAATTATAACGCACCTTTACGTTAAAAGTCAACGGTATCACGTGTTTTCTTTTAAATAATCGCCTTGTTCTTCTTCTGTTAAAAATATACGCTCTAAATATAACCCACCTGCTGGTGCAACTTTTGGATTTTGCGTTCGGTCTTTGTTTTCAATGTTTTCTTTTGTAGATTCCGGATTTCTATTACCTTTACCAACTTCAAGTAAATAAGATACGATAATTCGCACCATGTTATATAAAAAACCCGACCCCATAATGACGATTTCTAACCCATTTGTTGTCTCGATTATATCGAGTTTGTATATATGTCTCACTTTGTTTTCAATGACAGTTTTTGCACTCGAGAAACTTGTAAAGTCATGTGTACCGATAAAGTACTCGGCCGCTTCACGCATTCTGTCGATGTTTAATTCATCTTTCACATGTGTTTCTAACCCGTATTTAAAAGGAGATGGTTCTCCGAAGTACATTTTGTACCGGTATACTTTTCCTTTCGAATGATACCTTACGTGATACTCCGGGTCGATCTCTTTTGACTCTATAATACGGATGTCTCCTGAAAGTTTGTTGTTTAATATAAACGACCACTTCTCAGGATCGATATCGAGTGTCGTGTCAAAGTGTGCGTATTGTTCAAGTGCATGAACGTGCTTATCTGTACGTGACGCTGGGTGAATTCTTATAAATTCACGGTGTACAGATTTTAATGCACGTTCAATTTCACCTTGAACAGTACGACGGTTTTGCTGATACTGCCACCCATCAAACTCTTTACCGTTATACGTTATTTTTAATAATATACGTGTCATGTTCTTAACACCCACAGTAGTACTCCAAATAGTACTAATATAATAAGCGCAATCGTGTCTCTTTTATGCCATATAAGGAGCCGGTAGTGCGTACGTCCTTCGTCTCCCTTATAGCCTCTTACTTCCATTGCAACTGCCATATCTTCTGCTCTTTGAAACGCAGATATAAATAGCGGTATGACGATAGGAATGAGTGCTTTTATACGGTCTTTTACTGGACCTGTCATAAATGTCGATCCTCTAGATGATTGTGCTTTTATAATTTTGTCTGTCTCATCCATTAACGTCGGTATAAATCTTAAACTAATCGACGTCATCATCGCGATTTCATGGACAGGTACTTTAAACATTTTTAACGGTGATGCGAGTTTTTCTAAGCCGTCCGTTAATGAAATCGGACTTGTCGTCAGTGTCATAATCGTCGTTACGATGACGAGCATGATGAGTCTCGTTGATATATATAAACCTCTGATCAACCCTTCTAACTCAATCGTAAATATTTTAGCATCGACGAGTACCGGACCACCTTTTGTTAAGAATAGGTGCATTAAAAACGTAAATATGAGTAGTACGAGTATAATCTTAAGTCCGTTTAATACGAACATAATACCGAGTTTTGCGAGCTTTAAAACGATGAGTACAAAGGCAATTAAAAGTAAGTACGTCACTAAGTTATTCGCAAAAAAAACGATAATCATAAATAGTGCCGTCGCGATTAATTTCGCGCGTGCATCGAGTTTATGAATGACACTATCTCCAGGAATATAACGACCAAGTAGCATCGAATCAAACATCGAATACCCCCTTATACATACGTATGAATGACTGTATGTTTTGAGGCATTTCGTCTAACGTATATCCTTTTTTACGTAAATCATGAACGAGGCGTACGACGTTTGGAACTTCTAGTTGATACTCTTTTAAGAGTGCTTCATCTTGTAAGAGTTCATGCGTATTCCCTTCAGCGACGAGATGTCCTTTAGAGAGTACTTTCACCTCATCAGTATAGTTAAACACGTCGTTCATATCGTGCGTGACGAGTATGACTGTAATCCCGAGCGTTTCGTGTAACGATTTAAATAACTCCATCGTTTTAATATGGCTGAGTGGGTCTAGTCCTGCCGTTGGTTCGTCTAATATAAGTACGTCTGGTTCCATCGATAGTATACCTGCGAGCGCAATTTTACGCATTTGCCCACCAGATAAATCAAACGGTGACTGATCAAATAATGATTCATCAACGTTTAGCAGTTCTAAATATTTTTTAGATATCGCTTCTGCTTCTTCTTTAGACTTTCCCATATTCATCGGTCCAAATGAGACGTCTTTAAGGACGGTTTCATCGAACAGCTGGTGTTCAGGGAACTGAAAGACGATCCCAACACGTTTTTTAACGTCGTGAATGATTTTATATTTCGCTTTTCTAGTTAATACATGGTCACCGACATTGACTTCTCCTTCTGTTGGTAAAATAAGTCCGTTTAACATTTGTACGAGCGTTGACTTCCCACTACCTGTATGTCCGATGACACCGTAAAATTTACCTTGTTCAAATTGTGTCGTGATGTTATTTAACGCTTTAAATTCAAATGGTGTTTTCCTTTGGTAGACTAATGTCACGTTCTCTAGACTTATATTCATAGACGTTCCACCAACTCTTCGTATGACATATATTCTCCGTTCATTAACGCTTCGGACAACTCAATATTAAATGGAAGCACTAAATTACTCTCTTTTAACACATCCGTGTCTTGATAGATTTCATACACTTGACCTTCGCTACGAATTTTACCATCACGCATCACATATGCGTAATCACTGTCTTCAATTTCAGTTAAGTCATGCGTAATGTAAATGATCGTCGTCTCTCTCGTTTTATGTATGTTTTTAAGTAAAGAAAAAATATCCCTTCTACCAGTCGGGTCTAACATCGACGTCGATTCATCCATAATTAACACGTCTGGGTCCGTCACAAGCGCTCCAGCAATCGCAACACGTTGCTTTTGACCACCAGAAAGACGATGGGGTTCATGTGTTCTAAACTCCCACATACCGACTTCCCTTAAAGCAGATTCAACTTTATCTTTCATTGTTTCATGTGGAACACCACGATTTTCTAACCCAAACGCAACATCATCTTCGACTGTTGCTCCGACAAACTGGTTATCCGGATTTTGAAACACAATCGCAAATTTTTCGCGAATGTCTTGGAAATTGTCTTCTGTCACTTTTTCTCCATCGATATACACATCCCCTTCAGTTGGAGTGAGTATACCCATTATGATTTTTACTAACGTACTTTTACCAGAACCGTTATGTCCGATAATCGACACAAATTCTGATTTTTTAAAGTCGATAGAAATATGATTTAATGCGTATCGACTGCTGTGGCTATATTTGTATGAAACATTTTTAAGTGAAATCATATTTCCACCTTCTTTAAAATAGTTAAATAAAAAAGCGCGTACCCTGCAAAAGAGTCGCGCAATTCATAGTTTTGCAGGATACTTAAGAGCTAGACAGAAGTAAATCTATCGTAACACTCATACTGCTTTAATAAGAGGTTTAAGCACCCTCAACAAATTCAATAATCACTTGTTCTGCACCGTCTCCACGACGCTCACCAAGTTTTTTAATGCTTGTGTATCCACCTTGACGTTCTTCAAAACGAGGTGCGATATCATCAAATAATTTTTGTAATGCAGTTGTTGTTGAACCATCTTCGTTTACTAACGTAACGTTTTGTACCGTTTCAGCAGCACGACGTCTAGATGCTACGTCTCCACGCTTACCTAAAGTTACAAGACGATCTACAACTTTACGTAGCTCTTTAGCACGCTTTTCTGTTGTAACGATGCGTTCTTCAACGATTAATGATGTCGCAAGGTTTCTAAGCATAGATTTTCTGTGTGCTGAGTCGCGACCGAGTTTTCTGTAAGCCATTCTTATACCTCCTCTTTAATTAATCTTCTTGGCGTAATTCTAATCCAAGGTCATCTAATTTATTTTTAACTTCGTCTAAAGACTTACGTCCTAGATTACGTACTTTCATCATGTCTGCTTCTGTTTTCTCTGTTAACTCTTGAACTGAGTTAATGCCTGCACGTTTTAAGCAGTTGTAAGAACGTACAGATAAGTCGAGTTCTTCGATAGACATTTCAAGTACTTTTTCTTTTTGGTCTTCTTCTTTTTCCACCATAATTTCAGCATTTTGCGCTTCGTCTGTTAAGTCGACAAAGATGTTTAAATGTTCAGTTAAGATTTTTGCACCAAGTGAAATAGATTCAAGCGGTGTAATTGATCCGTCTGTCCATACATCTAATGTTAACTTATCGAAGTTCGCATTTTGACCGACACGTGTACTTTCTACTGTGTAGTTGACACGTTTTACTGGTGTGTAAATAGAGTCTACTGGAATTACTCCGATTGGTAGGTCGCTTTTGTTGTTCGCTTCAGATAAAGCATAACCTCGTCCGCGTCCAGCAATCATGCGTACTCTTAGGACTCCACCTTTTGCTACGGTTGCGATTTTTAACTCTGGGTTTAAAATCTCAACGTCACTGTCGTGGATAATATCTCCTGCAGTTACAACACCTTCGTCTGTAACATCAATTTCTAACGTTTTATCTTCTTCTGAATAGATTTTTAACGCTAAACTTTTAATGTTTGTGATGATCGTTGTAACATCTTCGATGACGTTCTCAATTGTTGAGAATTCATGTAGTACGTTTTCGAATTCGACTGTCTTTACTGCCGCACCAGGTAAAGATGATAAAAGAATGCGACGTAAGGAGTTCCCAAGCGTTGTTCCATATCCTCTTTCTAGAGGCTCTACAACAAACTTACCAAACTTAGAATCTTCCGTTAGTTCTACTGTTTCAATTCTAGGTTTTTCGATTTCAATCATTGTTTACTTTTTCCTCCCTATTACCGCCGTTTAATTGCGCAATGTGTTTTATCATCGTTAATTATACACGACGACGTTTTGGTGGACGACAACCGTTGTGTGGAACTGGAGTTACGTCTTTAATAGATGTAATCTCTAATCCAGCTGATTGTAATGCACGAATTGCAGATTCACGTCCTGCACCAGGTCCTTTTACTGTTACTTCTACAGTTTTAAGACCGTGTTCCATTGCCGCTTTAGAAGCAGTTTCAGAAGCCATTTGTGCTGCGAATGGAGTAGATTTCTTAGAACCTTTAAATCCTAATGCACCAGCAGATGACCATGATAGTGCGTTTCCGAAATCATCCGTGATCGTTACAATTGTATTGTTGAATGTTGAACGAATGTGTGCAATTCCTGATTCAACATTTTTCTTCACTCTACGTTTACGTGATGTACGTGATTGATTACGAGCCATTTATAATACTCCTCCCTTACTTGTTAATTACTTCTTCTTGTTCGCGATTGTTTTCTTAGGACCTTTACGCGTTCTCGCGTTGTTCTTAGTCTTTTGACCACGAACTGGTAAGCCACGACGGTGACGGATACCTCTGTATGATGCGATTTCTAAAAGACGTTTAACGTCTAAGTTTTCATCACGGCGTAAGTCACCTTCAAGTTTGTAGTTGTCTACAACTTCACGAATTTTGTTTAACTCATCTTCTGTTAAGTCTTGTACACGCCTGTCTTCGTTAACGCCTGCTTCTTTAAGAATTTCAGAAGATCTCGATTTACCGATACCGTAAATATAAGTTAATGAGATTACTACACGTTTATTACGTGGAATGTCAACTCCTGCTATACGAGCCATTATTTACACCTCCGTTATTTATTATCCTTGTCTTTGTTTATGCTTAGGATTCTCACAAATTACCATTACTTTTCCTTTACGACGAATGACTTTACATTTTTCGCAAATTGGTTTTACTGATGGTCTAACTTTCATTTTGTTACCTCCTTAATAATTGGAGTCCTTATTTAAAACGATAAGTGATTCTTCCTTTAGTTAAGTCATACGGTGACATTTCAACTGTTACTTTATCTCCAGGAAGGATTCGAATATAGTTCATACGAATTTTACCAGACACATGAGCTGTAATCTCATGGCCGTTTTCAAGTTCTACTTTGAACTGTGCGTTTGGTAATGTCTCTTTTACAAGACCTTCTAATTCAATAACGCCCTCTTTACTCACTTTATATTCCTCCTTTACAGTTTAAACTCTTTGTTTTGCTTGTCTTCAGGTGAAACCACTTATATTTAAGGACTGATGAGATATTCACCTAAAGACTCAAGGTGAATATTAAAGTGTTTCGAGTATCTTTTCGACATCAGCAAACACTTCATCGATATCTCTCGCACCATCTACTTTAGATAAAATACCTTGTTTCTCATAGAAATCAAGTAGTGGTTTCGTTTGCTTGATGTTTACACTTAATCTTTTTTGAACCGTTTCTGGGTTGTCATCTTCTCGTTGGTATAATTTACCACCTTCAAGATCACATACACCGTCTTTTTTCGGCGGGTTAAACACTAAGTGATATACCGTGCCGCATACCTCACAGATACGTCGACCTGTTAGGCGGTTCATGAGTTCCTCTTCAGGAACATCGATATATAATGTGCTATCAATCTGAGTGCCAAGATCAGCCATGATTTCATTTAAAGCTTCTGCTTGTGAGACAGTTCTTGGGAAACCATCTAATAAGAAACCTTCTTTAGCATCACTTTCAGATAATCTTTCTCTTACAATTCCAATCGTTACTTCATCTGGAACGAGTTCTCCACGATCCATGTAAGATTTTGCTTCTTTACCGAGTTCAGTTTCGTTTTTAATTGCTAAACGGAACATATCACCAGTAGAAATATGTGGAATTGGGTATTTTTTAATGATTTCAGTAGCCTGTGTACCTTTACCTGCTCCAGGCAATCCCATAATTACGATATTCATGAATATCCTCCTACTAATCTATACGTGTTTACCTATTGCGTCTAAACCCTCTGTACTCTCTTTGTCCTGCTTGAGCTTCGAGTTGTTTCATAGTTTCTAGCGCAACCCCGATAACGATGAGTAGGCTTGTACCACCGATCTGAATCGTTTGTGGTAAATCCATTAATCGAGTTAGCAGTATTGGTAACACTGCAATAAACGCTAAGAATATTGAACCTACAAATACGAGTCTATATAAAACATTTGTAATGTAAGTCTGCGTGTTTTTACCTGGACGAATACCAGGAATGTAACTGCCTTGGTTTTTTAAGTTATCTGCCATCTTCTCAGGGTTTACTTGTACAAACGCATAGAAGTACGCAAACAAGATGATGAGAATGATGTAAATCACTAATCCGATATTAGACGCTGGATTCGCAGCTTCAGCAAATTTAATTGCCCATTCTTTATCTTGGAAAAATAGTGATATAGATTGCGGTAACATTAAGAATGCCATCGCAAAGATAACTGGGATAACTCCTGCAGGGTTAACTTTTAGCGGTAAGAAAGTTGCTTGTGGTGCAAGCATTGCTTGACGACCTTTACCTCTTGCATATTGAATCGGAATTTTACGAATCGCTTGTAAAACGTAAACCGCAAATGCAGTAAGAAGTAATAAACCAACAACCATACCAACTACTGTTAACACAGCCATCGTATTGTCTTGTGCGCCAACAAATTGTTGTTCATAAAATTGAATTAATGCACTTGGTAATGATCCTAAAATACCAGCGAAGATAATGATAGAAATACCGTTACCTACACCTTTTTCAGTGATTTGTTCACCAAGCCATAATAGAAACGCAGTACCTGTTGTAAGTACGATAGCGATAATTAGGTATGAACCAACTGAGTTATCACTAATTAACGTACCACCAAACATTTGGTTGAATGCAAATGACATACCAATTGACTGAATAAATGCTAAAACGATTGTAAAGTAACGCGTAAACTGAGCAATTTTACGTCGTCCGACTTCACCTTGTCGCGCCCATTCAGCAAACTTTGGTACAACGTCCATTTGCAATAACTGCGTAACGATTGACGCAGTGATGTAAGGCATAATCCCCATTGCAAAAATAGAGAAGTTTTTAAGTGCCCCACCACCGAATGTGTTCATGACGTCTAGTACGCCACCTTGAGCTTGTGTGTCAAACACACTCGGATCTACGCCAGGAACTGGTATATACGTACCAATTTTAAATATTACAAGCATTGCAAGTGTAAATACAATCTTCTGCCTGATTTCTTTGATCTTAAAGAAATTGACAACGTTGCTGATCATTAGATCACCTCTACAGTGCCGCCTTGAGCCTCAATCGCTTCTTTAGCCGTAGCAGAAAACTTGTGTGCTTGAACAGTTAACTTAACATTGAGTTCTCCGTTACCAAGAATTTTAATTGCTACATTCTTTTTAACTAATCCTGACTCAACGAGTAATTCAGGTGTAACTACAGTTCCAGCATCAAATTTATTTAAATCGCTAATGTTAACGACTGAATAACTTTTACGGTTAATATTTGTGAAACCACGTTTAGGAATCGCACGGAATAGTGGTAATTGACCACCTTCGAATACTAATCCTACGCCACCACCTGTACGAGCGTTTTGTCCTTTATGTCCACGGCCAGAAGTTTTACCATGACCTGATGACATACCACGTCCAACACGTTTACGTGATTTACGTGCGCCCTCAACTGGTTTAAGTTCGTGTAATTTCATTGTTGCACCTCCTATTTTATATTACTTATTAAATATTCTCTACTTTAACTAAGTGTTTAACTTTTTCTACTTGTCCTCTTAATTGAGCAGTATCTTCAAGCTCGATTGAAGAATTAATTTTCTTTAGACCGAGTGAAGCGACTGTCTTCTTTTGTGTTTCCGGTCTACCGATAACACTTCTTACGAGGGTAACTTTAACTTTAGCCATCTTGAATACTCCCCCTTAATTTAAGATTTCTTCTACAGTTTTTCCACGCAGTCTAGCTACGTCTTCAACGTTTTTAAGTTCTTCTAAACCTGTCATCGTCGCACGTACTACGTTTACTGGAGTACTTGTTCCGATCGATTTACTTAATACGTCTGTAACACCTGCTAACTCTAACACCGCACGTACCGGTCCACCTGCGATAACCCCAGTACCTGGAGCAGCTGGTTTCATGAATACGTGACCAGAGCTGAAGCGTCCGTTGATTTCGTGTGGAATAGTTCCGTCTACGATTGGTACTTCAACAAGGTTTTTCTTAGCAGCTTCAATTGCTTTTTTGATTGCTTCTGGCACCTCTTGTGCTTTACCTTGACCGAATCCTACGCGACCTTTTCTGTCCCCTACTACTACTAAAGCAGAGAAACGGAAACGTCTACCACCTTTAACTACTTTCGCGATACGGTTGATCGTTACTACGCGTTCTTCAAATTCTTGTTTTTCTTCTCTACGATTACGAGCCATTTTATTGTTTCGCCTCCTTCAATTAAAACTTAAGTCCGTTTTCACGTGCAGATTCTGCTAATGCAGCTACACGTCCGTGATATAAATAACCTCCGCGGTCGAATACAACTGTTTCGACGCCCGCTGCTTTACCACGTTCAGCAATTAATTTACCAACTTCTGCAGCTGCTTCTTTGTTAGAACCATTTTTACCGCTGAAGTCTTTATCTTGTGTTGAAGCACTTGCTAATGTTTTATAGTTCACATCATCGATAAGTTGTGCATAGATATTTTTATTAGAACGGTATACGTTAAGACGTGGTCTTTCAGGTGTTCCTGAAATGTTTTTACGTACACGTAAGTGTCTTTTACGACGTACCGCATTTTTATCGATTTTAGAAATCATTTATGTTCCTCCTCACTTATTTAATTATTTACCAGTTTTACCTTCTTTACGACGAACGTACTCATCTTTGTAACGAATACCTTTACCTTTGTACGGCTCAGGCGGACGTACCTTACGAATGTTTGAAGCTAATGCTCCAACTTCTTCTTTGTCGATACCTTCAATTTTAAGTTTTGTGTTTCCGTCAACTGAAATTGAAAGTGTATCTGATGATTCGAATTCAACTGGGTGAGAAAGTCCAACGTTTAATACAAGTTTCTTACCTTGCATTTGTGCACGGTAACCAACACCGATTAATTCTAATTCTTTAACAAAACCTTGTGATACACCTTCGACCATGTTGTTTAGTAAAGAACGTGTTGTTCCGTGAATCGAACGCATCGCGATTGAATCGTTTGGACGCTCAACGACGATTGTGTTGTCTTCCATTTTATAAGTTAAGTCATCATTTAAAGTCTTTTTAAGTTCACCTTTCGGTCCTTTAACTGTAAATGTAGATCCATCAACGTCTACTGTAACGCCAGATGGAATTTCAATAATACGGTTACCAATTCGGCTCATGTTTGCACCTCCTAATTGTTATTACCAAACGTAAGCGAGTACTTCTCCACCAACGTTTTTGTTACGAGCTTCTTTATCTGTAATTACACCTTCAGATGTTGAAATTAAAGCAACACCTAAACCGTTAAGTACTTTTGGTAATTCATCTTTTTTAGCGTATACGCGAAGTCCTGGTTTAGAAATTCTTTTAAGTCCAGTAATTACTCTTTCGCCATTTTCACTATATTTTAAGAACACGCGGATGATATTTTGCTTGTCATCCTCCACATATTCTACGTTTTTGATGAAACCTTCATTTTTAAGGATTTCAGCGATATCTCTTTTGATGTTTGACGCTGGAATCTCTAATGATTCATGTTTAACAATGTTCGCATTTCTAATGCGTGTTAGCATATCTGCAATTGGATCTGATATAGTCATCTAAAATATGCCTCCCTTCAATTTATATAGAATTACCAGCTCGCCTTTTTGACGCCTGGAAGTTGACCTTTATATGCGAGTTCACGGAAACAGATACGGCAAAGTTTAAATTTGCGAAGTACTGAGTGTGGACGTCCACATCTTTCACAACGTGTATATTCTCTTACTTTGAATTTTTGCGGTTTTTGTTGTTTCGCAATCATTGATTTTTTAGCCATGAATATGCCTCCTTTTTACTTTTTGAATGGCATACCAAATTGTGTTAACAGTTCACGAGCCTCTTCGTCTGTGTTTGCTGTTGTAACAATAACGATATCCATACCTCTTACTTTTGTTACTTTATCGTAATCGATCTCTGGGAAGATGATTTGTTCTTTAACACCTAAAGTGTAGTTCCCACGACCGTCGAATGCTTTTTTAGATACACCTCTGAAGTCTCTCACACGTGGTAATGATACTGAGATAAGTTTATCTAAGAAATCATACATTCTGTCGCCACGTAAAGTTACTTTTGCACCGATTGGCATACCTTCACGTAAACGGAATGTTGCTACTGATTTTTTTGCTTTTGTAATTTGTGGTTTTTGACCAGCAATTGCTGTTAATTCTTCTACAGCAGTGTCTAATACTTTAGCGTTTTGTACAGCTTCACCAACACCCATGTTGATTACGATTTTATCGATTTTAGGTGCTTGCATTACAGAGCTGTATTCAAACTTTTTAACGAGTTCATCTTTGATTGTCTCGTTGTATTTATCTTTTAAACGAATCACGAAATGTGTCCTCCTTCCGAGTTACCTTATTTAATTTCTTTACCTGATTTAACTGCTACTCTAATTTTCTTTCCGTCTTTTTCTTCATAACGGATTCTAGTGCGTTCACCTGAATCAGGATCAACGTGCATAACGTTAGAAACGTGAATTGCTGCTTCTGTTTCTAAAATCCCTCCGTCTGGATTTAATTGAGAAGGTTTTTGGTGTTTCTTAACCATATTTACTCCTTCAACTACCACACGTTCTTCTCTAGGGATAGCTTTTAAAACAGTTCCCTGTTTACCTTTATCTTTACCGCTAATGACAATAACTTTGTCGCCTGTTTTTACGTGCATCGTCTTATCGCACCTCCTTAGTTAATATTAAAATTATAATACTTCTGGTGCCAATGAGATAATTCTCATAAAGTTGCCGTCACGTAATTCACGTGCTACTGGACCAAATATACGAGTTCCTCTTGGACTTTTATCGTCACGAATAATGACACATGCGTTTTCATCAAATTTAATATATGAACCATCTTCACGACGGATACCTGTTTTAGTACGAACGATGACTGCTTTAACTACGTCACCTTTCTTGACAACACCACCCGGTGTTGCATGTTTTACTGTTGCAACAACAACATCACCAATGTTCGCTGTTTTACGGCCAGTACCACCAAGTACTTTGATCGTTAAAACTTCACGAGCTCCAGAGTTGTCGGCAACTTTCATACGAGATTCTTGTTGAATCATGCGTGGTTACCTCCCTTTATATATCTACACGATTAGATAATTACTGATTCCTCTACGATTTCCACTAAGCGGAAACGTTTAGTAGCTGATAATGGGCGAGTAGCTTCGATTTTTACGATATCGCCTAATTTAGCTTGGTTGTGCTCGTCATGAGCTTTGTACTTTTTAGAGTATTTTACGCGTTTACCAATAATTGGGTGTCTTTTGTGTGTTTCAATAAGTACAGTGATTGTCTTGTCCATCTTATCAGAAACGACACGGCCTTGATAAACTTTACGTTCATTTTTCTCTGCCATTATATAAACCTCCTATAAATTATTGATTCGCTTTTGCTTCTTCAATTTCTCTTTCACGGACTGTCGTTTTTAAACGCGCAATCGTTTTTCTAACTTCCTTGATACGAGCAGTGTTTTCTAGCTGACCAGTAGCTAGTTGAAAGCGTAGGTTGAAGAGTTCTTCTTTAAGTTCTTTAATGTTATTTACGATTTCTTCGTTTGTAAGTTCACGGATTTCCTTAGCCTTCATTCGTATCACCACCTAATTCTTCTCTCACAACGAATTTTGTTTTTACTGGAAGTTTGTGACTTGCAAGACGTAGAGCTTCACGAGCTACCTCTTCATCTACACCTGCAACTTCAAACATGATGCGTCCTGGCTTAACGTTTGCGATCCAGTGCTCTACTGCACCTTTACCAGAACCCATTCGAACTTCTAATGGCTTTTTAGTAATTGGCGTGTGCGGGAAAATGTTGATCCATACTTTACCGCCACGTTTCATGTAACGTGTCATAGCGATACGTGCAGCTTCAATTTGACGTGCAGTAATCCATGCAGACGTCGTAGCTTGTAAGCCGTAATCGCCGAAGTTTACTTCATTACCGCCTTTTGAACGCCCTTTAGAATTTGGACGGTGTTGACGACGGTATTTTACTCTCTTTGGTAATAACATTCTTCTTGTACTCCTCTCTTAGTTATTCTCGTTCTTTACTGCTGGTAAAACTTCACCGCGGTAAATCCACACTTTAACACCTAACTTACCGTAAGTAGTGTCTGCCTCTTCGTGTGCGTAGTCAATGTCTGCACGAAGTGTGTGTAGTGGTACTGTTCCTTCACTGTACCCTTCTGCACGTGCGATGTCCGCTCCACCTAAACGACCTGCAACAGAAGTTTTAATACCTTTAGCTCCTGCTCTCATCGTTCTTTGAATCGCTTGTTTTTGAGCTCTACGGAATGACACACGGTTTTCAAGTTGACGTGCGATGTTTTCTGCTACTAATTTCGCATCTAAATCGATATTTTTAACTTCGATAACGTTAATGTGCACACGTTTACCTGTTAATTTCACAAGTGCTTCACGTAATTTTTCGATCTCACTACCACCTTTACCGATAACCATACCTGGTTTACCAGTGTGTAGTGCAATGTTTACTCTATTTGCAGCACGTTCAATGATAACTTGTGATACTGCTGCATCTTTAAGGTTTTCATCAATGTATTTACGGATTTTTAAGTCTTCGTGTAATAAGTCAGCAAAGTCGTTCTCTGCGTACCATTTTGCTTCCCAATCTTTGATTACACCAATACGTAATCCCGTTGGATTAATCTTTTGACCCAAAGTAATTCCCTCCTCTTATTAGTTCGCTTCTTCAGCCTGTTCTTCTACTGCTTCTTCTTTTTCAGTAAGTACAACAGTGATGTGGCTCGTACGTTTGTTGATTCCAGTTGCACGTCCTTGTGCACGTGGACGGAAACGTTTAAGCGTTGGACCTTCGTTTGCATAAATTTCAGAAACGATTAGGTTATCAACATCCATGTCGTAGTTATGTTCAGCGTTTGCCGCTGCTGATAAAATGAGCTTCTCTACTACTTCAGCAGCTCTTTTATTAGTAAGCTTTAATAGTGCGACTGCTTCGCCAACTTCTTTACCTCTTACGAGATCAACCACTAAACGTACTTTACGTGGAGCGATACGCACTGTTCTAGCTGTTGCTTTCGCTTGCATGTATATTTCCTCCTTTAGGTGTTATCGAGTTACAGCGTCTTTACCGCCGTGTCCTTTGAAAGTTCTTGTTGGAGCAAACTCTCCGAGTTTGTGACCAACCATATCTTCAGTAATATAAACTGGTACGTGTTTACGGCCGTCATATACAGCAATCGTGTGCCCGATGAATTGTGGGAAGATTGTTGAACGACGTGACCAAGTTTTAATTACAGTCTTTTTATTTGATTCGTTAAGGTTTTCTACCTTTTTCATTAAATGATCATCTACAAAAGGTCCTTTTTTAATACTACGTGCCATTTTGGCGCCTCCCTTCAAGAAATCAGTGCGGCGAAAACCGCACACGATTTAATGATGTTGATTATTTTTTACGTTTTCTAATGATTAACTTAGTAGACTTCTTCTTGTTTCTACGAGTTTTCTTACCAAGAGTCTTTTTACCCCATGGAGAAAGTGGAGACGGCATACCGATTCCAGTTCTACCTTCACCACCACCGTGTGGGTGATCGTTAGGGTTCATCGCAGAACCACGAACTGTAGGTCTCTTACCAGCCCATCTAGAACGACCAGCTTTACCTACGTTTACAAGTTCATGTTGTTCGTTTCCTACAGAACCGACTGTTGCACGGCATGTAAGTAAGATCATGCGCATTTCGCCTGAGCTTAAACGAACGATTGCGTATTTACCTTCTTTACCAAGTAATTGTGCTGATGTACCAGCAGAACGAGCGATTTGCCCACCTTTACCTGGTTTAAGTTCGATGTTGTGGATAGTTGTACCAACAGGCATATCGCCTAACTCTAATGCGTTACCTAATTTGATATCCGCATCTTTACCACTCATGATTTCTTGTCCAACTTCAATTCCTTTAGGTGCAAGGATATATCTCTTTTCACCATCTAAGTATTGAACAAGTGCAATGTTTGCTGAACGGTTTGGATCGTATTCGATTGTTTTGATACGTCCTGGTACTCCATCTTTGTTACGTTTAAAGTCAATGACTCTGTATTGACGTTTATGTCCGCCACCTTTATGACGTACAGTAATTTTTCCTTGTGCGTTACGGCCAGCTTTTTTCGGAAGTGGCTCTAATAATGAACGTTCTGGTTTAGTTTTAGTTAAATCTTTATAATCCAGACTCGTCATATTACGACGACCATTTGTTGTTGGTTTATAATGTTTAATCGCCATTTAACTGTTTACCTCCTTATTGGTAACTTTCGAATATTTTTAGAAGAATTCAATAGAACCTTCACTTAATTTTACAATCGCTTTTCTTCTTCTGTTCGTATAGCCTTGATAACGTCCCATACGCTTTTTCTTAGGCTTTACGTTCATAATGTTAACTTTCTCAACTTTTACATCAAAGATTTCTTCAACAGCACGTTTAACTTGTGTTTTAGTTGCTCTAACATCTACGTCAAACGTGTATTTGTTCTCTGACATTAAATCTGCTGAACGCTCAGTGATTACTGGGCGTTTAATAACGTCTCTAGCTTCCATTACAGAAGTACCTCCCCTGCTTTAGTAATTGCATCTTCCGTGAAAATTACACGATCTGCAGAAAGGATATCTAATACGTTTAGGCCTGAAGCAGTGATAACTGTAACTCCAGGGACGTTACGTCCTGATTTTAGAACGTTGTCATCTTGTTCACCTAATACGATGAGTGTCTTTCTACCTGCATCTAAGTTATCTAAAGCTTTAACTAATTCTTTTGTTTTAGGTGCATCGAATGTGAATGCATCTACAACTGTTAATGCTTCTTCGTTTACTTTTACTGATAATGCAGAACGTAACGCTAAGCGTCTAACTTTTCTTGGCATTTTGAATCCGTGATTTCTAGGAGTTGGACCGAATACTACGCCCCCGCCTCTCATGTGTGGTTCACGAATCGAACCTTGACGTGCGTTACCTGTTCCTTTTTGTCTGAATGGTTTTCTACCACCACCGCGAACTTCTCCACGGTTTTTAACTTTGTGATTACCTTGTCTTAATGATGCACGTTGAAGCGTTACTGCTTCGAATAATGCATGTTGGTTTGGTTCAATTCCGAAAACTTCTTCGTTTAATTCGATTGTTTTTACTTTTGAACCATCAATAGATAATACATCTACGTTTGCCATTGTATATCCTCCTTTCTATATTAGTTGTCACCTTTAATTGCTGATGAAATTTGTACGTAACCTTTTTTAGGTCCAGGTACGTTACCTTTTACTAAAATTACGCCGCGCTCGTTGTCAACCATAACTACTTCTAAGTTTTGAAGCGTTACTCTTTCGCCACCCATTTGTCCTGGTAAGTTTTTACCTTTTAGAACGTGTGATGGGTCAACCATACCCATTGAACCTGGGCGTCTGTGGTAACGCGAACCGTGACTTGATGGTCCTTTAGCTTGGTTGTGTCGTTTAATGTTACCTTGGAAACCTTTACCTTTAGAAGTTCCTGTAACATCTACGATGTCTCCAGCTTCAAATGTATCTACGTTGACTTCTTGACCTACGTCGAATTCATCTACGTTTAGGTTGCGGAATTCGCGTACGAAGCGCTTAGGGTTTGCACCTGAAGCTTTAACGTGGCCCATTTCAGGCTTAGTTGCGTATTTGTTAGTACGTCTAGTTGGTTTATAGTCTTGCTTGTCATCAAAACCAATTTGTACTGCATTATATCCGTCTACTTCTTCTGTTTTCTTTTGAAGGACAACGTTACCTGCCGCTTCAATAACTGTTACTGGAATTAGCTCTCCGTTCTCTCCGAAGATTTGAGTCATTCCTACTTTTTTACCTAAGATTCCTTTGGTCATCGAAAGTCGCACCTCCTGATATTAATTTATAGTTTAATTTCGATGTCCACACCAGATGGTAAGTTTAAGCTCATTAAAGCATCTACCGTTTTTGGTGTAGGGTTTAAAATGTCGATAAGACGTTTGTGCGTACGTTGTTCAAACTGCTCACGTGAATCTTTGTACTTATGAACCGCACGTAAGATTGTGTAAACAGTTTTCTCTGTTGGAAGTGGGATTGGCCCAGAAACTTCCGCGCCAGAGCGTTTTGCTGCTTCAACGATTTTCTCCGCTGATTGATCAAGCACTCTGTGCTCATACGCTTTTAAACGAATACGAATTTTTTGTTTTGCCATTATTTTAACCTCCTCGGTCGTCATCATTATTGATAGACTTCTCCACGAAAATTTTCTCACGCACCCGCCATGACAATGGGGCCGGGTGTGTCAGTAACCTCTCGCTTCATCGATTTAACAAGAAAACCCTTATTTATCAAGGGTTTCGCAATGTTCTTGACAGTTTTTCTGTCACTTTTTGAGTCCAACGCTATATATAATACATTAAAAGAGTGAAGAAATCAAGGGTTATCCGAGATTTTTTCACTCTTTTTATCAAGCATATCTTATCTTAATATAAATATAAAATAGAGAATAAATATAACTGCTAATACATACATGATCGGGTGGATATCTTTCTTTCTTCCAGCAACTAACATTGTAATAGGATAAAAGATAAAACCAATCGCGATTCCTGTTGCGACACTATAAGTGAGTGGCATCATTATTACTGTTAGAAACGCTGGTACTGCCACTTCGAAACGCGTCCACTCTACTTTGCTTAAGTTCGATGCCATTAATGCGCCTACTATTATAAGTGCAGGTGCAGTCACTTCAGATGTGAACACGACAATTAATGGGCTAAAGAATATCGCGAGTAAAAATAGTAGTGACGATACGATACTTGCAAATCCAGTTCTCGCACCAGCTGCAACTCCTGCTGTCGATTCGACATAAGACGTCGTCGTTGACGTACCTAGAATCGCTCCTGAAATTGTTGCGAATGAGTCTGCAGCAAGTGCACGACTTGCACGTGGTATTTTATTATCTTTAATTAAATTCGCTTGTGACGCGATTCCAACTAATGTACCCGCCGTGTCAAAGAAATCAACAAATAAAAATGTTAATACGACGACTAAAAACTGTACATTAAAAAGCTCAGACGGATTTAAAAATCCTTCAAATGCTGCACCGAACGTTGGTGCAATGCTCGGCACTTTACTCACGACCGCTTCAGGCATCGGTAATAAGTTAAACACGAGTCCGACGATCGCGGTAATAATCATTCCGATAAAAATTGCTCCTGGGACTTTACGCGCCATTAATATGACTGAAAGCACTAATCCAAATATTGTAAGGATAACGTGTGCATCATGAATGTTACCAATATGTACGAGCGTGTTTTCATCTGCAACGATGAACCCGGCACCTTTAAATCCAACGAACGCGATGAAAAAACCAATCCCGGCACTAACGGCCATCTTCATTTCCATCGGTATCGCATTGATTACGTACTCTCTAACACCAGATGCTGTCAGTATTAAAAATAGTACACCGGATACGAGTACACCAGATAGCGCTGTTTGCCATGGGATTCCCATTCCAAGTACAACAGAGAACGCGAAAAATGCGTTTAACCCCATCCCAGGAGCTAAAGCGATTGGATATCTCGCCCAAACACCCATAATAAACGTTCCGATAAATGCCGCGAGACACGTCGCAACAAATACTGCGTTAATATCCATACGCATATCATCTGGAATACCCTCAACTCCTGCAAGACTAAGCATTGCAGGGTTAACTGCTAAAACATATGCCATCGAAAGAAATGTAGTGATCCCACCAATAGTTTCACGACGGTAATTTGTACCTAACTCATCAAATTGAAAATATCGTTTCATCTTATACTCTCTCTATTCTATTTATAGTAGAAATTAAATTATTTATAAATTTTATCGTTAAAAGACGCACAATGCAATAAGTTTAATATGAATTATGTTTATATGTTCAATACTGTGGCAATAGTTAGTCATAGGAGGAATGCCTAATGAACACTAAATTTAAAATCACATCATTATTAATCGCAGCGTCACTAACACTTGCAGCATGTGGCAACGATAATAATGAAGAAACAACTAACCAAAGCGAATCAAAACAAACTGAAACAACAGAGTCAACAAGCGATAACAAATCTGAAAACAACGACTCTGAAAACGACAACTCATTAAATGAAAATTCAAATAATGCTTCATCAAACGAAGGCGATGAACTCGATATGGCGAGCTTTAGTAAGTCCATTGAAGATGCGATCGAAGAAGCAAAATCTCGTTTTGATGGACAATTAACTGACATTGGCGTATCGAAAGAAAATAACCAATATGTCTATAAAATAGAGCTCGAAAGTGATACTGAAGAATATGAAGTGAGTTTAGACGTCAATGATTTATCAGTAGTAAAAGAAGAAACTGAAGCAGAAGACGATGAAAACGATAATAAGTATTTTAATTATAGCGACTTAGTTAAAGTTGAAGATGCGATTCAAACTGCAAAAGATAATGTGAACGGTAAAGTAACAGAATGGTCTACCGACTTTGACGACGGTAATTTATATTATGAAATCGAAATCGTTCAAGACAACGGTAATAACGTCGATGTTAAAGTCGATGCTTATACAGGAGATTTCGTAGAAAGCGATGACTAATTTATAAACGTTTAACAGCAGGGAGTGATTCCCTGCTTTTTTTACATAGAGCTGTAAAGCGCTTTTGTGCTATCATTAACTATAACTACATAATTAGAGGTGAGAGCATGGATTTAAAACAACATTTAGAAACTTTAAAATATGATTACATCCGAATCCAGGGTGATTTAGAAAAAATTGAATCCACTGGACAAGCTCCAGATAAGATGCTGAAGCAGTTAGAGTCTCTTGAACGTGAGATCAAAGAGATAAAAGATAAAATTAAAAAAGGCAGTTGATGTTAACGATGACAGAGAATTTAAAAGAGAAGATTTTATTTATTATGCTCATCCAGTTTTTAATTTATTTTGGGTTTAGTATGATTATTCCTGTTATGCCGGAGTTAGTCGTCGTATTTGGTGTGAGCACTCTGCACTTAGGTTTCATTATCGCAATTTATTCGATTGCAAGTTTTATATCTGCACCGTTTTTTGGAACGTTATCTGACCGTATCGGTAGAAGACCGTTATTAATCGGCGGACTATTTGTCTTTATGTTAAGTTTTTTAGTATTTGCGATATTCTCAAATAGTCTCGCGATCCTTTACATCAGCCGTTTCATTGCAGGTATGGCGTCAGGTGCATTATATGTTGCGACAACTTCAATGGTCGCAGATATTACATCTATTGAAACACGTACTAAATACATGGGACTTATCGGTATGGCAATGGGTATCGGATTCGTATTCGGCCCTGGTATCGGTGGTCTACTTGCATCTGTTTCTGTCTCAGCACCATTTTTTATGACTGCAATTATTATTTTTATTGCGCTTATCTTTTCGGTGTTGAAAATACAAGAAACATATCGTTCGAATACAGATATTGAGCGTGGGATCACTGTCCAAAAGGAATATTTTATTCAACCTGTTGGTATACTTCTCGTTACGACGTTTGTCGTCATGTTTATGATGAGTGGTATGGAGAGTACATTCCAACTACTCGGTAAAGAAAAAATTGATATCACACCAGGAGAGATGGGTGTCCTGTTCTTTATCGGTGGAATTTTTAACGCGATCATTCAAGGTGGCGTGATTCGTAAGTTAAAAGATGGCCAAGAATATGGTGCGATGATCATCGGTCAAGCGATGGCATTAATTGCATTTATTATGTTGCCGTTTATGACGGGGTTATTTTACGCGGGAATTTGTATCGTCTTATTAATGTCAGGTAATGCACTCGTTCGTACGTTAATGACATCTCAAATTACGAAAGAAGCAAGACATCATGAAGTTGGTAAAATGACAGCTACAACGTATTCTCTCGATAGTCTCGGGCGTATTGTCGGACCGATATTTTTCAACATACTATTCTTAATTCACTACGGTGTACCGTTTGTGTTTGGTGCACTTCTCGTGTTATTATCGACGTTCTTCATTTACCAGTATTATAGAAAAAGAGGTCAAGTTGCATGACATTTTTAACAATAATGATGTTAATTAGTTATTTACTCGTGGCGTTTGTCACAATATATGGATTACGTGCGAAATTTTTAATTGTCATAAGACTGTTGTCTGGACTCGGATTTTTAAGTATGTTGGTTTCTAACATATTACCTGTCCAAGGCATTGATGATTATATGATGTTATTACTCGCAATCTCTATTATTTTTTCTGTAGAAATTACAGCATTTAAAGTGAGACATGATAACCGACACTTATATTTAATACACGCCTTTACAGTAGCGATGGCGATCGCTTTAGTCGTGTATTTATTCGTAGTTTAAGAGGACCTCTATTATGACTCGAGTTATATTGATGTTACTTACTATGATTCAAGCGATATTTTTTGTGAACATCATTTTAAATAAAGGTGTTATTTTCTTCACTATATATTCTTGGTCTATAGTCGCGTTACTTTCTCTCTATATAAGCGTAAAAGCTTTTAATACGAGTTCAAGTAATTCTGACGACGAGTTAAATAACTATTTCTCTCTAACGTTAATGACAATTTCTCTCGTCTCTATTGGATTTATAGCATATTTAGCAATATTTAAGCCGTTCTACCTATAAAGTAGAACGGCTTATTTTTATGCTTCAATATATTCAATTTCATCGTCTAAGTTTAATCTTGCGCGGTTTTCTTTATAAAACGTGACATAACTTCCGTAAATGAGATAAGTACCAAGCAAGCCGATAACGATCGAAACTATGATGATAATCGGTACTATAAAGAACATCGCGATATCATTATTTAGTGCCATGCCAATTGCCACACCACTAATGATTATTACACCGATGACAATCGTTAGTAGCAGGCCGATTAAGAAAACTGAAAACACTAGTTTTAAAAACTGCTTAAAGTTTTTAAATACGACGTTAATTCCAGTCGCAAGCTTATCTCCTAGAGTTGACATTGGTGCTTCTAAATGTCTAAACCAGATGCTTAACGTCACACCCTCAATCATAAATCCAACAAAAATTGAAACAACCATTCCGATGATTGAAAGGATGATTAAGGTAGGTGTGAAGCTAGCCGAAACATCTCCACTAATCATTATCTCTGGATCTAATGCTAAATTTAACGGTAAAGTAACAAAACTAAGTGCAAAGTTCGTTGCGAAAGCAATGATAGAAATGATGATGACAAGTCCTAATGACTTTAAGTAACGTCCTTTTTTAAAGGCGAATAATCCATGATTAAATTTTGATTCTTTTTCTTCATATGCTAAGAAGAAGTAATTGTAATATCCGTATCCTAATAGTAATAAGACAAATATTACTAATGCAAATAAATATAGTACTGCTAATATGATTCCTATAATACCGAGTGCTCCTGGTCCACTTTGTGCACTTGTCCAGCTAAATATTGTACCCCCGATTACAGCGAATCCTAATCCAATTCCAATTATTGAAACGATACTTGAGAAAATGACGTAAAGTACGATGTTTAACACGACTTTAAGGTGTTCGCCGCGTAAATGATTCCAATATAAACGTTGATATTCAAACACAGTTGATCCCTCTTTAAGAATACTTGTATTCAATATACCACTATTTTCTAATTTTATTTAAAAACATTTTAGATTTTTGATACAGCGGTACGGCTGTATTGAGTAAGTGATACAATGGTCGGTTTAATACGTAATCAAATTCACCGATCTTATTAGATACTTCTGTCCCCCACTGACTTTTAAATTGCCATAGCCCAAAATACTCTGAGTCTTCTGGCGGTGAAACACTCGTCCCTCCAAAGTCATAACTTTTTGCGCCGTGTGCTCTTGCATATTGCATCATATGAAACTGCATATGATGGTTCGGTAAAAAGTCACGGTAATCGTTAGATGACGCGCCGTATAAGTAATATGATTTTTCACCACATTGCGCGTATAATGCACCAGATAATACTTCTGTCGATTTAATCTCTTTTATTTCTTCAAGTTGCGTATTTAATTTGCTTAAACGGTTGTTTAAATTATCTAACTGGTTTTGTTTTTTCGTCTCGTCGGCGATTTTATCCGCTTTTTTAATATCTTTATTAACTTTTAAAATGTCTTTTTCAATATTTTCTTTTACGTTTTTAGGATTTAGTTCGACTAAAAACAGTTCCATATGCCCGTTGTCGTGGAGTGCATCGTACATCGATTCAAAATACGTAATGTCGCGTGTTAAAAAGCCGTCTCGTTCGCCGGTGATTTTCATCAGTTCGTGAAACGTTTTTAAATCTTCACGAGATGCACGTTTTACAACTGTCCCCATGCGTAACGCACGTCGGACTCTCGTACGGTTATTTCTATCGAAACTTTGAAGTAGTGCTTTGTCGTCGACCGAAACGTCTGTCACCATCGTTTGACGTGGTTGAATCGCGTCTTTACTCATACCATCTAAAAATCCGTGGTGTCTAAATCCGAGGGACTTTAAGAGTTTTAATGTATCCTTTTCATCTTCAGGAATGTCTGGATCGATTTTAATGACGTAACTATTTTCTTTTAATGCGACGTCTATCGTTTCGGATAATAACGTCTTTACAGCCGCTTCATCGGTATAATCGACGACAAATCCCCTCGATATGTAGCAGAGCGTAAACTTTGTTTTTGGAATTTTTTTAAATTGTAACGTCGCTGCACCTACAATTTTTTCATCGTTTCCAATAGCGATACGCTTATAGTACCAACCTGTTAACTTTTTAGATTCCGCCCAATCGGTTAACTGAAGTAAGTCGCCATTTTTATGTGTCTCAATAAACGTGTTATAGTCGTTTTCGTTCACATTTAATTTTTTATACATAATATGTGCTCCAATCATTCGTTTAAAAATTTTGCTATAATTTCTAATGAAGGTGATGAAATTATGAAACAATTACTACTTTTAATTTTTATATTATTTAATGCATGGAGTGCATTCGATATATACGCAAACTACTCAGCTGATGAATTAATCGACTGGTTAAGTATCCGAATTATTTTACTCGTCGTTTCCGGCGCGTTAAGTGTTATTTATATACTCCTCGGCAGTAAAAAACTGACGAATATACTTGCTGTAATTAACATTGTACTCGCACTGACTCACTTTTATCGAATTCTTTTAATTTACTTTACTTAAATAGTGTCTGAGTTGTTTTTTATCGACATATAGTAGCTGATAAATAACCCAAGTACAAACGCTATAAGTGAAATTACCCACTCTGTTGGACGACTCGGGAGACCATTAAATATCGGGAAGACTGAGCCAGCTAACAATCCGATTATAAGTGCGTACATTAAATACGGATAAACGCGTAGTAAATAATGTAGCACTCGGCTCGTTAGTAATACTCCCGCGATAATACCGAGCCCAACAGCCACTAATACCGGTGTTACTGTAAAGTTAAATGATAAAAATTCAGATATCGAATACATGAGTATCGGATACGCACCGAGCATAAGTAGTATCACTGACCCAGATAACCCAGGTAATATTAAAGCACTCGCTCCTAAAAAACCACATATAAACAGCCACATTAACATCGTCGTGCTCATTTCAACTGACGTTACATCTGACTTTTCTAATACAAAATAATCCATTAAAAATAGTAATGCTGTCACTACTACGATAATAGAATAATGTACTGTTTTAAACTCCACTTTATAATTACCTAATTTAAACATCATTGGTATGACACCAATTACTAGTCCTAAAAAGAAAAAGTGGGTAATTATAGGGTGCGTATTTAACATGTAGTTTATCAGTGATGACATCGTCACGATCGCAATTCCCATCCCAATGAAAAGTGGGATTAAAAACATTAATGACTTCTTATATCGTTTTGTAAATAATTCGTTTATTGCTACGAGTGTTTGATCATATATTCCGAGTAATAACATTAACGTACCACTACTAATACCTGGCAACATTTCTGTAATACCCATAAAGAACCCTCGAATAACGTTACTCCATCTCATAATTTAACCTCTTGCTTTTTATTGATAATATATTTTACCATATGTTCATAAAATTTTATTATTTTGCAATGAAAAATGGTATTATAATACTTATATACATAATTTAAGGGCTATAAATCTTAATGACTTATCGGAGGATTAATTATGGATGCTACTCCAATGCAAATTATCTTCTCGTTCCTCGGGGGACTCGGGATATTTTTATATGGGATAAAATCAATGGGAGACGGTTTACAAGCAGCTGCTGGTGACCGTTTACGTGAAATATTAAACCGTATGACAGCAACACCAATACGTGGAATTTTAGCAGGGATGCTCGTTACGATACTCATACAGAGTAGTTCGGGGACGACTGTAATTACAATCGGTCTCGTATCTGCAGGCTTTATGACATTAAAACAAGCAATTGGTGTCATAATGGGTGCAAACATCGGTACGACCGTCACAGCGTTTATTATCGGTTTAGATATTGGTGAGTACGCACTACCAGTACTTGCTGTCGGAAGCTTTCTACTATTTTTCTTTAACAAAACATCAATTAATAATCTTGGACGTATATTATTTGGTTTCGGTGCGTTATTCTTCGGACTTGAACTCATGGGAGAGGGTGTGAAACCTCTCGCAGACTTAGAGGCATTTCGTAACTTAATGTTAGAAATGAGTGATAACAGCTTCTTAGGTCTAGGTGTAGGGGTTATATTAACAGTCATCGTACAAAGTTCGAGTGCGACGATCGCGATTTTACAAAACTTTTATTTAAATGACCTCGTTGACTTAAATGCTGCTCTACCAATATTACTAGGAGATAATATTGGTACGACAATTACAGCAATACTTGCAGCACTTGTTGGATCTCTCGCAGCTAAACGTGCGGCTGCCGTACACGTTATCTTTAACGTTATCGGTGCGATTATCTTTATGATATTAATGCCTTTATTCGTCATGTATGTAGATTTCTTACAGTCTGCATTAAACTTAAATAAGCCAATGACAATCGCATTTGCACACGGTTCATACAACGTAATTAACACGTTAATTCAATTACCATTCATCGGTGTACTTGCTTGGATTGTAACTAAAATTGTACCTGGTAAAGATCTCGTAGAAGATTATAAACCAAATTTCTTAGACCCTATTTTACTTAGACAATCACCTCAACTTGCAACACAAAGTGCACAGAGTGAAGTGAAAAACCTAGGGTTAATTATTTCTGATACGTTTAAAGATTTGTTTAAATACGTTGAAAACCCGACCGATAAACGATATCGAAAAATTATCGAAAAAGTTCAACTCGTAGATAATGTACAAGAGAGTATCCGAAAGTACTTAATGGATATACTTGAACTTCAAAACCAGCGTAATATCGATAGTGAAAATATCGCTGCACTACTTGAAGTTACACGTATTTACACGAATACAGCTAAATTCATCGAAGACTTTGCTAACGAGTATAAAATAAAAGAAGAAGATCGCATCAAAATCTCAGATGCTGCTTTCGAAGGTCTTGAGACAATGATGAAACACGTCAAACGTTCACTTGATATGACGGTGGATTCTATAGATATTTACAATCCTTCAGGACTTGAAAGAATCATTCAACTAAGTAATCAATCGAATAAAATCGAACATAAATTACGTCAAGACCACGTGTCACGCCTTAACGATGGTACGTGCTCACCTGAATCTGGTGCTGTCTATGCTGAACTGATCGCATTACTTGAGCGTATCGGTTATAACTCTAGAAACATCTCAGAAACAATCCTTTACTCAACAAGACATGAGTTACCAGAAGAATTTACAATTTATGACTAATTAAAATCCGAAGTACAGATCGTACTTCGGATTATTTTTTATCGTATATCTTTTTAAACTTTTCCTTCTTTCGCAACGACGAGTATGTTGTCATTGTCTTTTAGACTTCCGATATTTTCTAGTGGGTTCTCTTTTAATAATACGAAGTCTGCTAAAAATCCAGGTGCAATTTGACCGACGTTATCGAGTTCTAAGCATTCTGCAGCTGTCTTTGTAGACGCGATAATTGCTTCCATCGGTGTCATTCCATGCTCGACCATTAGTTCTAACTCTCTTAAGTTCGTCCCGTGTTTAAACACACCTGCATCTGTACCCATTGCGATTTTCACACCACTTTTATGCGCCTTCTTAAAACTCTCTACATGTGCATCTAATACTTCTTTTGATTTCTTTAATCCAACTTCGCTCACCCCAAGTTCTTCTGCAAATTCAATCACAGACACTGGTGCGAGCAATGTCGGCACTAAAAATGTCCCTTGCTCTTTCATTTGATCAATAATTTTATCCGTTAAATAAATCCCGTGCTCAATTGAGTGGATACCCGCATCTAAACATTGCTGAATACCTTCTTCACCTTGAGCATGTGCCATGACTTTAACGCCATTTCTATAGCGTGCTTCTTCGACGATGACATTCAGTTCTTCTTGAGAATATTGTGTAAATCTCGGATGATCTGTCGGCGTAGAAACACCACCTGTAGCCATAACTTTAATAACGTCTGCGCCTGCACGTAATATTTCACGTGTTTTTTTACGTACTTCTTCAACGCCATCTGCGATATTCGATGGTAGTCCTGGATGTGGTGTAATAAGTGGTACATCAATACCAGAATAGTTCGTTGAATCACCGTGACCGCCAGTAATAGATAATGCAGATACCGAAATTACCATTCTCGGACCGACGACGAGTTCGTCTTCAACCGCTTTTTTAAATCCTAAATCTGCACCATACGCATCACGTACTGTTGTAATACCTGCGTTAATTGTATTTCGCGCGTATTCAATCGATTTAAAAAAGTTATAAGAAAATGGTTGTGCAAGTTTTTCAGCAAGTGGCTGAAATTCTGTCGCGAGATGGACGTGTGAATCAATAAAGCCTGGTACTAAATATCTTCCTTCACCATCTAGTACTTCGACAGAATCATCGACTGATTTTGGATTCACTTCTACAAACTTACCATCTTCAACTAGGACACTTGTATTTTCTAATACGTCTTCGTCCGATCCATTGATAAGATTTACATTTTTAACTAATAATTTACTCATTCTAATCCCCCTAAATTAATCCCATCACAAAGCTTGCGATTACTGCTGATGCGATAGTTACTGTCACAAATCCACCGATTAACATCGGCGATACGAGTTCATCGAATAATGCTTCTTCATCTTGGTCGTTACTCGCTTCACTTCTCGATACCTCTTCACAAAGAATGTAGTCCGCTGGGAAACCAAGTAATGCTGTTAAAGCGACTGGTATCCCTTTCGTATGATGCCATCCGACGAGTTTTGAACCGATGAATCCACCGAGTAAGAGGCCGATGACACCGACTGCTAAAATTACAACGACTGCTGGGAAGTGATTGACGACGTCTTTTGGTGTAATACCTCCCATCGTATTAATAATGACGATCATTAACGCTGCCATTAAAAATGAGAATGAGTTCGCTTTTTCTAATGCTGCTTTTGGTAAAATACGAAGGTTAACTAAAATAATACCGAATAGTAACGAATATAACGTATAGTGAATCGGAGTATATTTAGCTAATAGTGTAGCTACTGCACCGAATCCAAAAATAATTGTTAGTAAAACTAAGTTGTTTTTTAGAATATTAAACCTTGCATGCTCGTAACGTTCCTTATTTTCTAAATCTTGTTGCTTTTCCGCATCTGTTTTATGTTTTAAGAAGTAACGACTGTACTTTCTCATAAAATAAGTCGTGATTGGCATACCAACTGGTGTTTGGAATGCAGCAATCATGACAGGAACGACGATTAAGCTCGTTAACCCAAGTTCTTGTAGACGCTCTGTCGTAATGAGTAGTGCAATTACTCCTCCAGAAATAGGACCGATACCACTCGCTGCTACTGAAAAATCAAACGCAAGTGTTCCGATAGTAAGTACGAGCACTACAGCACCTACTAATCCAAATAATGCAATGACGACTGCACGCCATTGTTTCTTTAAAATATCATAACTCATTAGTGTTCCCATATGTACGATAAGTGCCGGTATTAATACCATCCCGAGCGAAGGTATTAACGTTTGCTCTGTCATATTTTCTGGGAACAATCCAGACCATACGAGTAGCAAATATAAAATCATCGCTGTCATCAGCATTGGCACTCTCGCATGAGTCACAATCGAAATCAATTCGCCAATGGTGAGAATTAAAAGAATTAAAACTGTTGCTACAATTGGATCAAAAGTCACTTTACTCACCTCAAAATTAATTAATGATTTGATTATGGACCATCCAAACTTAAAAGTAAATGAATTTTCTGAATATTCAATATATAAAAATATACCTGAGGTGTAAAACCTCAGGTATTTGTAAATTAGTTCGGATTATCTTCTAAATCCGGTACTGGTTTTTCTAAATATTGTCTGTCTTTATTTGCATTGAAGAAGTCTGCTTTTTCTACTTTAACGTTTGCGTTATAATCCGGCATTTCAACGAAGCTCTCGTATACACCGATTTGTGCTAAGAAGTTTCCTTCTGGGAATAACGTACCTACGTTACCTTCACGGATATCTGCATATCTCGCATGTCCTTGGAATACTCCATTTTCATTGTAAAGTACGATTGCTTCTCCGTCTTCAATCGCTTGACGCTTAGCGTCTTGTGGGTTAATCAGTACATCGTGACGACCCATGTGGTTAAAGTTATCTAAGTCACCGTAAACCATTGAGTTAAACTGTGCACCACGGCGCATTAAGAGTTTATACTCTCCAGCTTTTTCATTACTCTTTGGAATCTCCATCGTAATTAAGTTCGCACGACCGTCTGGAGTTGGACATACGCCACCTTCACATAACCAAGCACCACCATATTGGTAAACGTCTCCTGCTTTAGTTAAGTACTGTACCCCATCATATGCAGGGTTACCTTTTGCGATTTCGTTACGAATCTCTTGTCCTGATTTAAAGTCGATTAAATGACTATCTTCAGGTTTCACACGTTTAGCGAGATCGACATAGATCTGCCACTCACTACGTGCTTCTTCGATTCTATTACGGTTTCCTTCAATTTCAGGGGAGAAGTAAACCATACGCTCTGTAGATGTCGATAAACCACCGCCGTCTTGCTCGTAACGAGTTTTCGCTGGTAATACGATGACTGCTTCTTTTGCATCGACGAGTGTAGACGTATTTAAAATAATATCTTGGTGCACACGAATATCTAAGTTAGCTAAAGCTTGTTCTACAAAGTCAGGGTTTGGCATCGTCTCTAAGAAGTTACCACCTGACATATAGTATAGTTTTAGTTTTCTTTCGTTGTCTTCGTCTAACATTGCGTTTTCAATCGTTACACCGACTGTATCTCCAGGCCAGTTTGGTAAGTCAAAGCCCCATAACTTCTCGATTCTTTCGACGTTTTTATCGTCAAATCCTCCACCAGGAAGTGAGAATGGATCTGCACCCATTTCTCCTGAACCTTGTACACTTGAGTGTCCACGTAGTGGCATTAATCCGCAATGTTTTTTACCTAACCATCCACGTAATAACGCGATGTTCGCAACTTGTGAGATGTTATCTGTTGCGTGTGAGTGCATCGTTAAACCGAGCGCCCAGACCATAACACCTGTTTTTGCGTGCGCAAGTGTTTCAGAAAGTTCGATAATATCGCTCTTAGAAACACCTGAAGACTTAACAATTTCATCCCAGTCTTGAGATTTCACGTTTTCTACTAAGTCTTCGTAGTTATTTACATGGTCTTTAATAAATTCATGGTTAATTGCAGCACCTTCACGTGCTTCCTCCATATCAAACCAATGCTTCATGATACCGTGCATTAAAGCAATATCTCCACCGATATTTACTTCGTAGAATTCATCTGCAATTTTCGTTCCGAATAATGCAGATTCAGCAACTGATGGTACCCAGTAGTTTTCGAGTGCTGGTTCACGGTACGGGTTAATTACGATAATTTTCGTACCACGTTTTTTTGCTTCCATCATGTACTTCGTTGATACTGGTGATGCGTTAGATGCAACAGATCCCCAGAATACTAGTACATCTGTACCTAGCCAGTCTTGATAGTTACAAGTTGAGGCACCAACACCAATTGAGCGCATTAGCGCTGATTTAGATGGTGAGTGACAAATACGTGAGGCGTTGTCGATATGGTTTGTACCTAAGAAACGCGCTATTTTAGCTGCTACATAGTACGATTCGTTTGTAATCCCACGACTCGTTAAGTAAAACGCGTATTGTTTCGGATCTAATTCACGCATTTTATCTGAAATTTGTTCCATTGCCTCATCCCAAGAAATACGTGTAAAACGACGCTCGCCTTTACGGCGGATCATCGGATAAGGAATTCTTCCTTTTTCACGGAGCTCACGACTTGAGTATTTGCGTAACTCATCGATATCTTGGTGTAAAAACTCTGGGTCAATTGGTGGTGCAGTATTTAAACGTAATACGTTAAAACGTGTCGTACACATATGTGGACCGTTTAACGTTTGGTCTTGAAGACCAGACACACCTAATGCACACCCGTCACATACACCTTTTAAAATGATGTTTTTGGCGTAGTTTAAGTTATCTCTATTTTTCCATACGATTTTTGCTGTATCTCTCATATGATGTGGTTTAACTTTAGTTAATCCAAATGGAATTGGACTTACCCATAATTTGGGGTCCCAGCGTTTTGTCTTATTAATTGGACCTGGATGTAATGTTTTGCCCATTATATTTCCCCCTCAAAATATTTCTACCCTATATTATACACAATATAGGGTAGGAATGATGAATGATTTAATTCGTCTAAACTGATTCGCTTGTTTAGTTGTTTAACTCTGATTCTCTTTTAATTTTAGCAATATCTGAGCGGATGAGAATCGAAATGATTAACGCAACGACAAACATCGCAACGAAAATGTATAATGTCATGTCGTAACTTTGTGTTGCTTCGTAAACTTTTGCAACGATAAACGGTCCAACTAAACCTGCAAGTGCCCACGCTGTTAAAATATATCCGTGGATTGCACCGAGTTGTTTAGTACCGAATAAGTCAGCAATATACGCTGGAATTGCTGAGAATCCTCCACCGTAACAAGAAATCATGATGAATAACATAATCATGAATAGTACGCCGTTTGTTGTAAACGGTAGTAACGCAAATACGACGATTTGAATGATGAAGTATACAGTATACACATTTGGTCGACCGATATAGTCTGAGATACTTGCCCAAACTAAGCGTCCTGCACCGTTAAATACTCCCATAATTCCTACCATCAGTGCCGCACTCTTTACAGATAAACCTGCAACTTCTTGTCCCATTGGACTTGCAACTGCTAATATCGCGATTCCACACGTAATATTTATGAATAACATTAACCATAAGAAATAGAATCGACGTGTTTTAATCGCTTCGTTCGCAACAAGTTGAACATAGTCTTTCTTTTGCTCTGGTTGTTCTTCTAATGGAACACCTGATGGGTGGTAACCTTCAGGGGGTCTTTCGATATAGAGACTCGCTGAAAGCATAATTACGAAGTATGTCGCACCCATTATGTAAAACGTGTTTGCGATTCCAACTGAATCGATTAAGTACCCCATTACTGGACTTGCGATCATCGCTGCAAATCCGAATCCCATAATTGCAAGACCTGTCGCCATTCCACGGCGATCTGGGAACCATTTAACTAAAGTTGAAACTGGTGTAATGTACCCGATACCGAGTCCAATACCACCGAGGACACCGTAACCAAGATATAGTAACCAAAGACTTTCAATCTGTACGGCAAACCCAGAAACGATTAAACCAGATGCGAAGAATATCGTTGAGATTAAACCTGATGCTCTTGGTCCTCTCGCTTCAACAAAGTGACCCATAAATGCTGCAGATGTTCCTAAGAAAAATATCGCGATACTAAAAATTAGCGATACTTCACTTAACGTCCAACCAATTTTGTCTTATAATGGTTGAGTAAATACACTCCACGCATAAACAGACCCGATAGAAATATGTAAAGCTACACCGGCCAGTGCTATGAGCCAGCGATTTTTTGTTGTTGACATTGTGTTTCCCCCTTACTTCTTTTCACAAAGTTGTCAATCAAGTATAATAATGATTATATAACTGTAAGTAAGGGTTTATAATATATTTTTTTAGGGGTTAATTAAATTGGATATCATTTCAAATGAAACGATTATAAAATATAAAAATAATGCTTTTGAAACACTAACTGACAAGGTCGCTACAGAGTTTCCATTAACGATTTACATCAATGACACAGAGTTTGCAACGCTCGTTTGTACACCAGACCATCTCGAAGAATTAGTCATCGGTTTTTTAGCTTCTGAAGGAGTAATTCGTTCGTTTAACGATATTAAAACAATGAATATCGACGACCGTGGTGGTTTTTGTCACATTGAAACGACACGTGAAATTCCGATTGATGTGTTCAGCTTTACAAAACGCGTCCTCGGGTCATGTTGTGGCAAAAGTCGACAGTTTTATTTCCAAAGTGATATGGAGATGTCAAAAGTATCGATGTCTAAAACGAAAGTGACACCAGAGCAGATTGTTGACCTTATGGAGACGATGCAAAATACGTCTGACGTCTTTAAAGAAACTGGCGGTATTCATAACGCGAGTATTGCTTCACCTGACGGAATCATCGTACAACGTGGAGATATCGGTCGACATAACGCACTCGATAAACTTTACGGCTATTGCTTAAAAAACGGTATTACCGTTCACGACAAAGTGATTATTTTTAGTGGAAGAATGTCTTCTGAAGTATTAACGAAAGTGTCTAAAATCGGAGTCGGTATCGTATTATCTAAATCTGCACCAACAGACTTGGCGCTTCGCCTTGCTGAAGATTTAAATATAACGGCAGTCGGTTTTATTAGACGTGGTGGATTCAATATTTATAGCCATCCGAATAGAGTGATCGGAGCAAAAGAGGAGTAACGCATAGCGTTACTCCTCTTTATATATGTCTTTCTCTATAAAATCCGGCTTTAATTGTACTGCTTCGTAATGTGATTCTAACACTCTAGCAATAGAATCAGACCATCTAATATCAGTCGCATATAAATGCGTTCCTGGCGAGTTTGGATTCCATCTCATATCGTAGAGCGTTACTTGATTATTATCAAAATAATGCTCTTTAATAAATTTCGCACCACCGAGAATTGCGTTCTCTTTTGAATCCCAATTTGCTTTTTTGGCATAACTGCTTCCTGTTTTTATCGCCCCGATATCAAATGCTCCGATTCCAAAGTAATTATAGTACGTCGTTCCATCAACTTTAATTCCTTTTGCGAGCTCTGACTTTCCGTTACCAGTTTCTATTTTTGCATGTGCTATTAAATATAATGCATTCACATTATATTCTTTTTCTGCCTGAACAAAAAATTCACCAGTATCTTTTAAAACACCTGAGTCTTTTAACAATTCATTAGCATCTTCAACAGAGATTTTTGACTGATTATCTAGTTGTACAAACTGAAATACGCCTTGGTGTTTAGGGTCCATAGCATTTTTAATATCTTCATCTGTCGCAGGTACAAGGTAGCCCGAATCAAATTTTAAATCTTCTGTTCCATTATTTAATTGTAGTTGTAACGCTTCTTCAAATGTATACAAAGGCTCGTCCTCCGATTCCACTAAGTAACTCATCGAAACGATAAATGCGATTATAAATGTCACGATAACGATTAACATCATAATGACCATCGCGTGGCTTTGAATTGATTTATTCATAACTCTCCTTTAATTAAAACATGACTATAGCACTTATAGGCTTATAATGTCTTGCCTTCCATTTGGAGCAATAATTGTATCGTCGACATTAAATCACTAAACTCTTCAGGTGTTAACGATTGTTGACCATCACTCCATGCTTTTTCAGGATTTTGGTGCACTTCGATTTGAAGTCCGTTTGCTCCTGCCATTACCGCTGCTTTTGCCATTGACGGAATGACGTAACGAACACCTGCTGCATGAGATGGATCAACGACGATTGGTAAATGTGACTCTTTTTGTACAACAGGTACTGCTTGAATATCTAGCGTATTACGAGTTGCATCTTCAAACGTACGGATACCGCGCTCACAGAAAATAACGTTTTTATTGCCACCTGCTAATATATATTCTGCACTCATTAACCATTCTTCAATTTTTGCTGACATACCGCGCTTTAAAAGAATTGGTTTATCTGTTTGGCCGATTGCTTTTAATAGATCAAAGTTCTGCATATTACGTGCACCGATTTGAATGACGTCAACCATGTCAACAAATGTATCTAAATGTTCTGTTCCCATAAGTTCTGAAACGATTGGAAGTCCCGTTTCTTTTTTCGCTTCATTTAAGATTTTTAAACCTTCTACGCCAAGCCCTTGGAAACTATAAGGTGATGTTCTTGGTTTAAATGCTCCACCTCTTAACGCGTTCGCACCAGATGCTTTTAGCTGTTTAGCGAGTTCTATTGTATCCGTCTCGTTCTCAACAGAACAAGGCCCCGCACACATTAAAAAGTGTGATCCTCCAACTTTAACACCATCAATATCGATAATACTGTCTTTTTCATGGAATTGACGGTTTGCTTTTTTATAAGGCGCGGTAATACGATATACACCTTCTACGATATGATATTTTTTCAGCGTGTTCACATCTACCTTAGATACGTCTCCTGTTAAGCCTAAAATAATTCTATTTGAACCGTTGGAACGATGTGCATTTAAGCCCATCGACTCAACGAACTGTGTAATTTCATCGATTTGGTTTTCACATGCGTTTTGTGAAATGTGAATAATCACAAACAATCCTCCTATCTAACTGCAAAAAAACTGCCACTAAAAGTGGCAGTCATAATATTACGTCCACACAATAATCTCTTAAGTATTGTAACACGTTTCATGTGAAACAAATAATACTTAACCTCCGAATAATCGTGCGAGAAACCCTTTTTTCTTTTTCTCTGGAGTAAATGTCACTTGAGAAGATTCTTCGTTCTCTTCTTTGTCCGTCTCTTTCGGTTGATAATCATTCATATCGTAACTATCTCGATTATCTTCGCTTTCAGTTTTTGATTCTTCTTGAATTTCTTCTTTTATCTCTTCAGACTCATCTTTAACTTCTTCAGTTTCTTCTACGTCTGATGGCTCTTCTGTTGTTTCTTCTTTTGGAATCGATGCTTCAATTTCTTCTAGCTCTTTATTATCAGATTCTACTTTTTCTGCAGAATGTTGAAGATCCTCTTTAATAGATGATACTTCTGATACGAGGAGTTTTTGTTGCTCTTTCGTATCGAGTAGATTTTCGTCATAACGGTCGAGTCGTGATACGAGCGTTTTAATATTTTGATGAAGTTCTACGTTTTCCTGACGCATTTCTTCTAGCTTATCGACGACGAGTCGTAGTGCTTTTAGTACCTCTTCATTCGACGCAACGTCATTTTTCTCTTCTTTATTTTTTTCTATAATATCATCTGCTTGTTTTAATACTTCATCTGCAGCGAGCTCTAACGTATACCCAGGTTCTTTAGAGATTTTGATCATCTCTTGTAATATAAGCACGTCATTTTGAGAAAATAGACGTCGTTGGTATTCGTCACGTGTCACTTCATATCCACGTTCTTCTAGCATACGGAAGTATTTACGTACGTTTTGATCAGACAATTCGACCATATCTGTCACTTGTGCCGTTGAATAATACACTGGTGTTTGCATTGTCGTCTCTCCTATCGTTATTTCTATCGTTATTATATTATAACCGATAGCGTTATAACTTTCTAGAGAATCCAGTAAAAAAGCCTAGCGACTTAGTATCGCTAGGCGTTATTTTAGTTAATTTTTAGTACTTCACGTACTTCTTTGTCTATGACGTTATATAAGTCTCTTTCGTCTGAAAGTTTTTTACCATAAGACGGAATCATCTTTTTAAGTTCCGCTTCCCACTTTTCAAACGAATCTTTAAATGAGTGTTTTAATACGTTGATCATCGCATCAGTTGATGTTGAAGCACCTGGTGATGCTCCGAGTAACGCTGCGACAGTTCCGTCTTCAGAAACGATTGTTTCTGTTCCGAACATTAATGTTCCTTTTCCTTTGTCTGTATCTTTAATGACTTGAACACGTTGTCCTGCTATGATTGTATCCCAATCTTCTTTTTTCGCTGTTGGAACGAATTCTCTTAACTCTTCAATTCTATCGTTGTCTGATAGTAATAATTGGCTAATTAAATATTTTGTTAATGGAATTTCTTTCGCTCCTGAAGCAAGCATTGTAAACACGTTGTTTGGTTTTACAGAACCAATTAAATCGAAGTATGACCCTGTTTTTAAGAACTTCGGAGAAAATCCTGCGAACGGTCCGAACAGTAATGATTTCTTACCATCGATATAACGTGTGTCTAAGTGTGGTACTGACATTGGTGGGGCACCAACTTTTGCTTTACCGTATACTTTTCCTTCATGTTGGTTAACGATCTCTTCATCTTGACAGACGAGGAAAAGTCCACTCACTGGGAAACCACCGATGTTTTTAGACTCTGGTAATTTTGTCTTTTGTAACAGTGGTAAACTTCCGCCACCTGCACCGATAAATACGAAGTCCGCAATATGGAATTCTGATCTACCAGTCGTTAAATCTTTCACTTGAACTTCCCATTTACTGTCGTCAATTCTCTTTAAATCTACGACTTCATGTTTATATTGTAATGAGGCGCCTTGTTCTTCTAGATTATCGAATAATTGCTTCGTTAACTCTCCAAAGTTAACGTCTGTACCTTTATCGATATACGTTGCAGCGATGTCATCGAATGACTCGCGTCCTCCCATCATAAGCGGCATCCACTGTTCTAACGTTTCCTTATCACTGCTAAATTCCATACCTTCAAATAATGGATGGTCTTTTAATAGTTCTTGACGTTTCTTTAAAAATGCCACGTTTTCTTTACCTTCGACGTAGCTTAAGTGCGGTACTTTTTTAATAAATTTTTCTGGGGCTTTTAACTGACCTGAATTTACTAAATGTGCCCAATATTGTAATGACGTTTGCCATTTTTCATTGACGTTTACCGCTTTAGTAATGTCAACGTTGCCGTTAGCGTCTTCTGGTGTGTAGTTTAACTCACATAGTGCTGAGTGCCCTGTACCTGCGTTGTTCCATGGACTTGAACTTTCTAGAGCAGGAGCTTCTAGCGTTTCAAACATCTTAATATTCCAGCTTGGTTCTAACTCTTTAATGAGCGCACCTAGCGTTGCACTCATAATGCCGCCCCCAATAAGGACTACATTTTTCTTCTCCTCATTTGCCATATTGAATCGATCTCCCTATTTCATATTCAATTATTATTATATATGTCTCAATATCGTTATAAAAGCCTAGAACTTATCTTTTTTAAGTTAACCTAACTTCTTTTTAACATATTCAACAAATGTCTCTTCTTTGCCTGTTTTCGTCTCTACGAGTGCGATTTTCCCCATACCTTCAGGGAATTCAATAAATAGCCCGTGCTCATTCTGATATACGTCTTTAATATCTTTATAATCAAATACTCTGCGGTATGCTTCACCGTTCATATTGACATTCATTATAAGACGTTCATTCGTTGTAATGAATGCACCTTCCCACTCTGCTTGTCCTTGTACATTATAAATTAACGTACCTTCGACCGCTGGTCCGAATGACTCTGTCGGATATAGTTCTGATTCATTGATGTTTATTAATGACATAATTATCATCCTTTAATTTAAAATTTCCCATCCATTTTTATTTGCGATGATTTTAAGGTTCGTATCTGGTTTCACTACGACTGGATGCCCTACGAGCTTTAACATGCTTAAATCCGTCGCACTATCGCTATATGCATGGCTTTTATCCCAGTCGATATTTTTATGTTTTAAATGGTTACGAATTAAATCGATTTTCCTCGCACCAAATACTCGTACAAATGGTATTTTAGTCGATAGGACGCCCTTCTTATTGTAATTCACTTCTGAACCGATAATGTGGCTAAATTCATCTTTAAACATCGCCTTTAACATCGGTTGAAATGCACCTGAAATTAAAATCGTATAGTAGTCGTTATCACGTAACCATTGTAGCCTTTCGACCACCGTTTGGTTTAACTGTTCTCTCATCGCTTCTCCGACTTCACTGAAAAATGTCTCCACTTCATCTTTAGAAGCACCTTTAAATGCATAAATATAGGATTCTAATGCTTTATTTTGAAATTGGAGTTCTGGAACGAGTTTTAATTTGTGCCCAAAATACGTCGGTGCAAAGCGACGAACAAAGTGTTTATAGTACTTTTTATATTTTGGATTGTCACGCATATGGTATCGAAGTGTTTGGAACGTTTCATATGGATAAAGTGTTCCGTCAAAATCAAATAGTGCGACTTTCATATAGATGTCTCCTTTATGAGTGTTAACAGTTCTAGTTTATCATATTAAAGCTACGTTATAACACATTTAACATGTTGACCAAGTATAGATATTATTAGATTATAATATTAAGTATAGGAGGGGGAACCTATGAAAAATAAAAAGTTATTTACATATGGCATTTTATTTACAATACTAATTGCTTCAATCAGTTATATACTCGCTCAACTACCGTTACTTTCGAGTATTGGTGCACTTGCTATTGCGATTATTATCTCTATGATTTACAGAAATACTCTAGGTTACCCAGAACCATTATCCGACGGCATTACGTTCGTATCTAAAAAGTTACTACGTGTTGCGATTATTTTATACGGACTAAAACTTAACTTATATACAATCGCAACTGATGGTCTATGGCTACTCGTCGGTGGTGTTTTCGTAATTCTTTTTAGTGTGTTCCTATTAATGTTCATCAATAAGCTACTTAAAGGTAATGAAGACATCGCGTTATTACTTGGATTTGGTACAGGCATATGCGGTGCCGCTGCGATCGGTGCGGTATCGTCGATTATTAAAAGTGATGAAGAAGACACAGCGATTAGCATCGGTTTAATATCGCTCGTCGGGACGTTTTTCGCACTCATTTACACATTCTTATACCCGGTCGTTTCAATGACAGACACAGTGTACGGCATGTGGGCTGGAATCAGCTTACATGAAATTGCACAAGTCGTATTAGCAGGTGGAGTAAGTGACGATAGTCTCGCGTATGCGTTACTCGCAAAATTGTCTCGTGTATTTTTACTCGTGCCGGTGAGCTTTGCATTAATGTACATATGGTCAAAGCGAAATAACAGCACGAATGATAGACAAAAAGTGAATTTCCCATATTTTTTAATCGGCTTTTTATTACTTGCTGTCGTCAATACGTTTATAGATATTCCGAGCAATGTGTCGAGTATCGTTGACGAAATAGCGAAGTTCTTTATGATTATGGCAATGGTTGGCCTCGGTTTAAACGTTTCGTTTAAAACTCTCTTTAACAAAGCAAAAGCACCGATGGTATCTCTCTTAGTCACATCGTGTTTACTATCGATTATTACATATTTTGTATTAATTTTGTTTTAGAGCGTTTAACATACGCCTGAATTGGATAAATTGTATAATAGACAATTAGAAGGAGTGGACAATTATGTTTAGACATATTATTAACTGGTACGTTGCATCAAACATCTACCAGTCAGGTGTAAATAAAGTAAGAGCGAACGGTGAACTTGGAGAAGACTTCGAGAAAAAATTCAATGTAAACTCTAGAGAAATGTTAATTGCTGGATACTTAGAAAGTGTCGGCGCAGTGTTAATGAGCTTATCACTAGTTAGTAAAACATTCGGTCGCCTTGGTGCGTTAATGGCATCTATTGTTATGAGTGCTGCAGCTGTAAAGCACTACTTAGCTGGAGATAGCTTTGACGAGTCAAAATCATCACTTAAACTTGCATCACTTTCAATTTTAAGTTTCTTAGCATCATTAAGAAAATAATAACAAAGGCACGTTCCCTAAGTTTAGGAAACGTGCCTTTTATATTATTTTTCGTATTGATTTGGAATAAATGCCATACCAATTGCGCCATTACCACCATGTACTCCAAGTACTGATCCTAAGTAATAAACGTGGTATTTAATATCCGGAAACTTTTCTTTAAAGTTTTCCACAATTTTTAATGCGTCTTGTTCCACGTCACCGTGAACAACTACGACATCTAAATTCCCCTTAAAGTGTTCATACTTTTCAACTAATATTTCCACCCATTTTGCCATGACACGACGATCTGTTCGTACTTTTTCATATAACTTAACGCCTTCATCGTTATCAAACTTCATAATTGGACGAATGCGTAATAACGAGCCGAGAACTGCCGATGCAGAACCGAGACGACCACCTTTTACGAGGTTGTGTAAATCTTTAACGAGTAAATATACCTCTGATTCACTTGCCACCCACTTTAAGTGCTCGATAATCTTGTCAATTTCAACACCTGATTCATCAAGTTCCATCGCTTGTTCGACCATACTACCGATGACGTAAGATGTGTTTTCAGAGTTGATTGGATACACTTGAATCTTGTCTTTATATTCTTCCATAATCATCTGCATCGTTTGGAACGTTCCACTAAGTTTTGCAGATAAAGTAATACCAATCACTGCGTCATAGCCTTTTTCGACGATTTTATCTAATACGTCCATAAACGCTTGAGGCGATGGCTGTGATGACTTTGGTGGCGTCTTTTCTTTTTTTAACCTTCTGTAAAATTCTTGAATTTTAGTTTCATCTTTAGAGTCCTCAATCACGTCGCCATTTTCATATGTCACGTGAAGACTCACTCGATAAATATCTGGGTGATTTTCATAAGCTGGATCGAGATCCGCTGTACTATCGATAATGTATGCTATCTTCATAATAATCTCCTTATATTTAAATTCTTTTATGCACTTCAAAATAACTATTGCAAACGAAATATTATATCAATTTCCATTATACAGATTAATATCAATCGATTCTATTATTAAACGTATGAAGGAAAAATAAAGTCTTTATGATGTGAGTAAAACTCCATAATGCGATACGGTGTTTTTACGAATGCATTGCATAAATCCAAATTGTTTAAATAAGGGACTATTATAATGCGCTTTTAAAACAACTCTTTTAGCTGCCACACGTTTTGCCTCTTCAATTATTTCTTCTGTTAAATTTGCATAGTTTGCATGTTGCTTTAATGAGTCTATACCTTCAGATTGTACCGCTTCATCGTACATCGGGTCGAAATAGACGACGTCATAACTATTTTCTGGTTGTTCTTTTAAGTATGAATATGCGTCTACATTATATGTTGTTAAACGCTTTGAAGCCTTCTCTAATTGTTGTAACGTATAGCGATATTTTATTAACCCTATAGACACAGTCAAATATATGCTACGAACGGACTCGAGAGATGTAACACTATCCGTTACATAGGCTGCGATTAAGCTGTCTGATGCGAGTCCCATTGTGCAGTCCAATATTTTATCGTTCTTTCTTAGATTTGTGGCTTCTAAAAATGGATCGTCTTCACCTTTTAGTAAGCGTCGTAATCGGACTTGAGCAAAATTCGGGTGATACGTGAATGTACCTTCTTCTGATATATACTGTACTTTTTCTTTTCCGATAATGAGTATATCGTTACTTCTAGACCTTAGTTGTTTCACGCTTTGTTTATAACGCTCAACAAATTCTATATTGTACTTTTTTCCTAACTCAATAGTCTCATCGCGCAGTGCTGCATCGTACTTTAATGGCGTCGTAATAATCATCGTTTCACCTCTAAAAAAGAGTACTGAAAGATCAGTACTCTTTAAGATTATTCTGTGCGTTTACGTTCTAAGTCTATCTCAGACAGCTTGACCATTTTACTACCTGTTATTAACTTATGAATAACAATTGCTGCTCCAAATAATATAAACGGTAAGAAATGTCCAAAGACATTTTTAAAGTTTAAGTTTAATAAGTGTGGAATAGCCCCACCTGCGAATAGTAAGAGTAGCACTCCAATCACAACTATTTTACCAATCACATACCCTTTACCGACAAATGGTAAGACGTCTTCTACATTTTTTCCTTGTACTTTGATTGCTTTACGTAATCGAATTTGCGCCCAAACGTTAGAGCCCCAAACCACAATGATCAGCGATCCAACGAGTTCTAATAAGAAGAAAATCGCATTTTCTTTGAAGTTAGAAAATACAATAATTAAAAACACGGCAACGATTACTGTAATGACCGCTGAAAGCGGAGAACGTGTACGTTCGTTAACTTTTCCTAAAAATGCTGGTGCTTGCTTATTATTTGCGAGTGAATATAACATTCTACTTGCTGTGTATAACATCGAGTTCGATGCTGAAAGTAATGCTGTTAAAACAACTGCGTTTATGACTGACGCAGCAAATGCAATACCAATTCTATCGAAAACAATTGTAAATGGACTTTGGTTTACTGATCCGGATTCGTTTAATAACATCGGATCTGTGTATGGTAAAATCGCTGAAATGACTGCAATTGAACCGATATAGAATATAAGTATTCTCCAAAACACTTGCTTTACTGCTTTAGGCATCGATTTTTCTGGTTCGTCAGATTCTCCAGCAGTGACTGCAACAACTTCAGTACCTCCGACAGAGAAACCAGCTATAAGTAGTACACTAAAGAATCCAGCAAAGCCACCAACGAACGGAGCTTCTCCAATTGTGTAGTTTTTAAAGCCGTACGTTTCACCACCAAGGATTCCAAAAATCATTAACACACCGAATACGATAAATACAAAAATCGTAGTAACTTTTATAAGAGAAAGCCAATATTCCGCTTCACCATAAAGTTTTACTGTAAATATATTTAGTAATACGATGATAATGAAAAATACGATACTCCAGCCAAATGGTGAAAGAAACTGCATCGCTTCCCAAAACGTAATTACGTTTGCAGCAACGATTATGTCAACCGCAGATACTAATACGCCGATAATTAAATATAACCAACCGATTGCAAACCCAACCGATGGATCGATAAAACGCGTCGAGAACGCACTAAATGCACCTGACACTGGATAAAACGTCGCAAGCTCCCCGATAGTACTCATTAAAAAGTAAAGCATGACACCGATAATTAAATATGCAAGTAAAGCCCCTCCGGGTCCAGCTTGAGATATTACACCACCTGTCGCGACAAACAACCCTGTTCCAATCGCACCACCAATCGCAATCATAGAGACGTGACGTGCTTTTAGACCACGGTCCATTTCATTGTTGGACATATTGACTCCTCCTTTTCTTATTTTTGACATTCATTTTTATAAAATTGATATGAGTCATTTAAGTATCGTATACCTTTTTCTCTCCGTTTACAATACCTTTTCATGAAATAGTTAAAAGATTTTAATTTTTTTGAATAATTAAAATGTATATAAAAAAGAGCACCTTCTAGGCACTCCTTTATATAACTACTTCTTCATTTACTAAAAGTGATTTAAAAATTCCGTTCACTGTAATTTTCTCTACGATATTAGCCATCTCTTTTGGCGATTCTTTACAACCACCTTCTAACCAACGATGTATAATACCGATATGTGCATTGGACATATACGTAATAAGATAATTTCTAAAATTATCTTGAGCGATTGTAATACCATACTCTTTTTGTTTCGCCTCATAAAATTTATACGTATATTTTGAGAACTCCTCTATAAATTGTAATCGACCGACTGCAATTGCCGTTGCGAATATTTTATCTTTATGGTCTTCGATATATACAAATAACCCTTCAAGTATCTTTTTCATTTCTTCTTCTTTTTGAGTTACTTCCTTACTTCTATATAGCACATCCTCCACACCAATCATTAACTCTTTTTGATATGAGTCAATGAGATCGTATTTATCTTTATAATGGCTATAAAATGTTCCACGGTTAATCATCGCATGTTCGCAAATGTCTTTTACCGTGATATCTTCAAAACTTTTCTCACGAAGTAGCTCGACGATTGATTCATCGATACGTTTTAACGTTTTGATCACTCGCAAATCCATTTTTTTCATTTCTATCGCTCCTGTTTTATTCTTTGTATAATATTATACACTATGTTGATTAAAATTCTTGTAATTCGACTCACTGCGTATTATAATGTTTTATTGTACTCATCATTTTGACGGAAATTAAAAAGTAAAGGTGATTAAATGTTAAGAGATTTTAAGTTTATACGGAAAACGCCTGTGTTATTAATTTCTCTTCTAGTCGTTTCAACACTTCCATTTATATATGCTGTTATCTTTTTAGGTGCAATGTGGAATCCATATGAAAATACTGAAGAGATGAAATTTCACATCGTAAACGAAGACAAAGGTCACGAGGAAATCCATGTCGGTGATTCTTTAATAGAAGAATTAAAAGAGGAAGATCGTTTAGATTGGCAGTTTACTGATTTAGATACTGCGAAAAAAGCGTTACAAAAAGGAGATACGTACGGATATATCTTGATTCCTGAAGACACGTCTAAAAAAGCGATGTCCTTCTTAACGGATAATCCTGAGCAAGTTGAAATGTCTCTGAACTTAAACCCTGGACATAACTTCATCGGTTCTCTCATGTCAGAGCAAGTAGGACATTTCATTATCGAAGAAGTACGTAAAGAAATTACTGATAATTATATTACAGCGATTGTCGATCAACTAAACTCTGTAGAGTCAGACAGTAAAGGCGCGCAAGATGCAATTCAGCAACTGACAGATGGAGCAGATGAATTAAATGCTGGTCTTATTGAAGCACATAACGCTTCAGGACAACTATCTCAAGGAGCAAATGAATTAAACAATGGTATCGGACAACTCAATGATGGTGCAAATCAGTTAAGTGGAGGAGCTGGTCAGCTCTACCAAGGTGAGCAACAAATGACTGCACAACTAGAGCAAATTGCACCAAACTTAGGTCCTGCAGGACAACAGCTCGTCCAGGCACAAGGTCAATTAGAGCAAGGTGCTGGCGAAATAAGTGGTGGAGCAAATCAACTTGCTCAAGGAGCAAACGAAGCAGCAACTGGCGCGAACGAATTAGCTAATGGAATGGGACAATTAAATAACGGTTTAGGTGAGTTACAACAAGGTTCACAACAGCTTTCAGACTCATTAAACGAAATTAATACGCAATTTAAAAAAGTACTCGATAAAATCGAGGAAGAAAACCTAGCGTTTACTGAAGCGGGTGCAAAAGATATCGCACAACCCGTTCATTTAGAAACGAATAACGTAGTTAAGACTCAAAACTACGGACAAAGCTTTGCACCGTTAATCGTTGCAATTAGCTTATTCATTGGATCAATTACGTTTAACGTCGTCTATCCAAACAACAAAATATTTGATGAACATACTGGTGTATTTAAAGCATGGGTCAGCCGTATGCTCCTATATATGGTACATGCATTAATCATCTCATCACTCATTACGATTGTCGTTGACTTCATTATGCAAGTCGATATCGGTAGTAACTGGAGATTCTTCCTACTCAACTATGTATGGGCATTATTATCTATTACGATGATTGGTGCGTTAGTTACATTATTCGGTAACTTCGGTAAATTCTTAAGTATCATCTTACTCATCGTTCAATTATCAGCGAGTGGGGGAACATTCCCAATCGAAACGACAAACGCGATTTACCAAAAACTATATGAATTCTTACCAATGTCTTATACAGTCATCGGTTACAGAACAGCAATATTCAACCAGGCATTCGATCACGAATTCAGTACAGTCATATACGTATTACTCGCAATGCTTGTGAGTGCGATGTTATTTATCTTATTACTATTCTGGATAAAAGAAAAATCACCAAAATACAAAGCTCTTACAAGTCGACTAAGTCGATTAGAGTCATAGAACCAATTAAGTGGCACCTTTCAGGCGCCACTTTTTTATGCCCATAAATTACTACCTTGTTCAACCTCATAAATGTGATAAAAATAAATCGGGAGTAGAGAATTATCTTTATTCACCATAATCATATTCGTTTCTTTGATAATACTTTCTACCGTACATTCAATCATCATCTCATACCCATTCGCCCAATACCGAATAATGGCTCTTTTACCGAGCAATGATTGCAGCATGCGCTCATTATGTTGAAGTGCGTCATCCGTTAACTTTGGATACTCTTTTTTTAATTGATTTTGAATCATTTGATTTACATTTTCGTATTGTTCAGGCATCGTTGCAAACGGCATCCACTTAATCATCCCTCGGCCAATAGGGATGTTTGAATCGAGTTGTTCGTATGGAATATTTCTATAATCGAGGATCATCTTTACCATCTCCTTGATTTTATTATACGAACGTATGTTCTGTTTTTCAACAAAAATAAAACGAGAAGGGTTTCCTTCTCGTTATTTTAATTTTTCTGCTCTTTTCACTTTTATATCTTCTAAAACCTCATCTACATTAATTGAAGTGTTATGAGGTAGATCAAAGTTTAAATTATCTTTGTCATCTCTTGGGATAAAGTGAAAGTGTACTTGTGAATCCGTTTGGCCAGCAGATTCACCGTTATGGCACACGATCGTATAATCTTTATCCATATCTTTCGTCGCGACTTTATGCATGAGTGCCATTAGATCTCCGCGTACGACTTTATTATCGATATCGCCAAATGTTTCAATCGGCATCTTCGGCATGACTAAAATATGGCCTTTTGTCGCAGGTCTTTTATCTAGTATCGCGATACTATAAATACTTTCTCTAATTAAATGATAATCCTTATTTTTAATAAATTCGTATAGTTCATTATTCATATAATCACTCCTATGTACCAATATACTAAATTTTGTCATTCCAATTATTAAATTTGCTTATAAATCACTCTTCAGGCTCAACTAATACATCAACTATATAGTTTTCTGATAGTAACGGCATGCGATACACACGATAGATAGAATCATGATTATCGTCTTTCTCTCGTTCAATACGCATTTCAGATGTAACATCATTATTTTCTTGACTAAGTTCGACAATGTTAGAAGTGATATGGTTCTCTTCACTCGACATTGAAGACGTTACGAATACACGATTATTTTCATCTTCAAAGTATACGTTACCTCCGTTGTTATAAAACGGCTCACGATACGAGTCAATTTCCTCAATTCTATCTTCTAATTGGTATATACGATATTGAACTACTCTACTATATTGATCTATATCGCTCTCGTAATTATCAAATACTAATACATCTATTGTAGATACATTATTATCTTGATCCGGTAAAACTTCGACACTATATGGATACATTGGTAAGTCGACACCTTCAGCACTTAAAATCTTTTCACCTAACCCATCGTCTTCTTTCGGCCAATTATCGTCTCGTGTGATTATCCATTCTATTTTATTTTCTGGATAACTCATTTTTGCAATGATATTTTGATTTAAGAAAGAAATGATTAATGAATCGTCCGATACGTCGACGTTATTTACGTGTAACCAATCATCACCGACGTGATACTTATATAACGCTTCAGGGAATACTTCTTTAAAATTAACATTATTCACAATCTCACCGTTGTCCCAGTCAACTTCTATCATAGCATCATAATTATGCTCATCAACATTATTATGAGTAAGTAGCAGTACATTGCCATTTTCAAGCGTTATAACGTCGTCATGAAGCGGTCGATCTCCATCATAATTTGACTGCGAGTACGTATACGCACGATATATTTTTCCAACCGGATCAATCTCAATCAGCTCGTTGAATATCGTATTTGTATCGTCATGCGTTACATTTAATATAAAGTGCCCCGTTTCTTCAATGACTTCAAATAGTTCTGTCGAAATATTTGAAAGTACGAAACGAATATCCCCTGCATGATCTACTCCGAACAATTCTCCAGTTGTTGCTTTTACATACGTCAGTTCATCTGTTCTTTTTATTTGTTTTTCTTTAACAGTATCAACAGTGTAGAAATCCTCATCTAACTCATCTGTTTCAATTTCTATTTGGTGCTCAAGTTCTTCGCCATTTTCATTTGTTACAGTAATTAAAACATCATTCACCGTTCCTGCATACAAACCAACAATCGGTATTTGATGACGTACTTCGTAGTTTGATGACTCATAAGTAAAAGACGTGTCTTCTGTTTTCCCTGTAACGGTATACGTTACTTTCGTCGGTTCATCTGTATTAAACATTACATATGCGGATAACGGACTATTACCGTACGGATTAACTCGTATAAAAGGGTTATCGTACGTATAATTATCGCTATAATATGATTCGTTAATTTCTTTGTCGATCTCTTTTATAGATTTAAGCGTATCTTTGTTTTTCTCTAATTGATAAAAATCTTCTTCAAGATCAATAATTTCTTCAACAATTGATTCATTTTTTTCTTCAGGTGTTTCTTTTGGTTTCTCGTCCGGTTGTGCTGAACAACCAGCGATGAGTATTAAACACATTGATAATAGAATTTTTCTCATCGTTTTCTCCCGAATTTTTAATATAAAAATACTCCCCGTAAAGCAATACAGCATACTGCATGTTTTATGGGGAGTATCTTCTAACTTTAGTTAGACAGATTATTTATTTTTCTTCTTATTGTAACTATTTTCCTCAAGCACGAGTGCGACTAGGAAAAAGAGCATGAATACCGGAATTGCAATAAAGAATCCCATAACAAGCCAATCTGTTACTGCACCTAAAACGAACAATTTCATTACTCCTTTACAATATATTAATTATAAAACATACAGTCTTATTTCTATTCTAGCATTTTTTAGCGTATCTTCCTATAGTTTTTAGTAAAAACAGAATGATTACAACTATTATACATCTTATTATTAATAGATTTAACAAATCATAGTCAGTTATAATCAACTTATGACTACGAAAGGGTGAATGTAATGACATTTAATGAAAAGAACCTTGATCTAGAAACGATAATTCGAGATGAGGTCAACAAATACTTAAATCGAGATGTCAGTCAGTTACCAGCGACTGTACAAGCACCAAAAGAATTAACTCAAAAGTATGAAAAGATGGAGGTTCCAAAAGTCGGAAGAGATATTTATGAGGTTCTTTCTGAGTTAAACAACGAAGTATTAACTTATCTATATCGTCCAAATCATAAACGTGCATTTTCGTTTATCCCAGGACCAGCATCACGATTATCATGGTTAGGTGATATTTTAACAACTGCAAATAATATCCATGCTTCGAACTTTAAAAACGCGACGTTACCAATAAGTATCGAGCGTAATTTAATTAACTATCTTGCAGAAAAAGTTGGATATGAAGTGAAGCCAAGCGGAGGCGTCTTTGTATCGGGTGGGTCAATGGCGAATCTAACGGCTGTCGTTACAGCACGTGATGCAAAAGTAACGCTAGACAAACTCACTCAAACTACCGTTTACTTAACGTCTCAAACGCACCACTCAGGTCGTAAAGCGTTACATGTCGCAGGTTTTCCAACTGATAACATACGTATCATTGACCATAACGAAGACTTTACAATGAATGTTACTCATTTAAAAGAAACAATCGAGGAAGACGTGAAAAATGAATTTATACCGGCACTCGTTATTTCAACTGCCGGTACAACGAACACAGGTGCAGTAGATGATTTCGATGCGATTGCTGATATTTGTGAAGATCATAATATTTGGCAGCACGTCGATGGGGCATACGGTGCATCACACTTACTATCTACTAAAGGTAAGGCGTTATTTAAAGGTATCGAACGTTCTGATAGCGTTACCTGGGATGCACATAAACTTCTCTTCCAAACGTATAGTTGTGCAATGATTATCGTAAAAGATAAAGACAACCTCATTAACAGTTATGGTGAAAAAGCAGAGTATCTTGACGACATCACATCAGACGATGACGTTATCGATCCAGAGATGCTCGGTATCGAACTGACACGCCCAGCACGCGCTGTAAAATTATGGCTAACGTTACAAGTTGTTGGTGAAGATGAGTTTAGAAGACGTATTGACTATGGTCAAGAACTTGCAGAATACACAAAAGATTACGTAGAATCACTCGAAAACTTTGAAATTATCTCACAGCCGAGTCTATCTATTTTAAGTTTCAGATATTATAACGACTCATTTACTGATGAAGAAAATGATCATCTAAATAACCTTGCAGCTAAAAAACTTGCCGACTCAGGATACGGTGTTGCATATACAACGACTCTAAACAATAAAAAAGTGTTCCGTCTGTGTACGATTCATCCGGAAACGACAGAAGATGATATTAAAGAAACGATCGATCGACTCAGACTGTATATTTTAGAAGAGGCAGAGAATTTATAACGCTATGCGTTACATTAATTGACGAGGTCAAATATAGTTAAATATTGCTATCTGGAAGGTTTTTAACATATAACAACGCCTACCATTATCAATTGGTAACGGTAGGCGTTGTTTTTTTATTCATTTTTGAAACTAATATAAATACAATTAGTGATACTGGTAGTCCTATCATAATTGGGTGAAGTTCAAATGGATGGCCAAGTATCTGCCAAATGATTGCAGTTATGAGTCCAGCCCACATTGAGTAAAGTCCTGCTACTTTTGATACACGTTTCATAAATAATCCTGCTGTAACTGGTACAAGTAATCCTGATACTGACATTGCTGTCCCTGTGACCATTAAGTTGACAAGCCCAGGTATCGTTAAAGCCATGATAAGAGATATCACAGAAACGATAACAACTGAGAATCTACTATATTTCAGCATCTTTTTATCATCTTTTGTTTTGACGTTCGGTTTAATTATATCGTTCGCAACAGATGAAGATCCTGCAATAAAGAACGAATCCGCACTTGAAATCACAGCGGCAAGTAATATTACAATCATAAATATAACAAGAGAGAACGGAAATACCGATTGTACGACATAATAGAATGTCAGCGACGTTTCTTCTACTTCTAAGTGTAAACCATATTTACTATAAATACCGATTAATATCGTAATAGCACCTAAAAGAATCGCAATAACCATTGAGATCCAATACGCATTTTTCGCTGTATTTAAACTTTTAGCTGCCCATATCCTTTGCCATACGTCTTGTCTAATAAATTGATAGCATGCAAGTGTTAATAAGTAAATGAGTATTTCTTTCGGCGTTATATTCATAACGCTAAGCATTGCTTTTTCACCCATTGAATCTGCATTTATAATCATTTGACTATAACTGCCTGATTGTTGTAGTACCCCTATAAGCAATATAAAAATACCGACTGTAAGTAGTAACCCTTGTATAACATCTTGCCATACGACTACTTTTAATCCACCAATATATGTTTTAAAACTTAAGAATAACCAACCTATAATAATCCCTAAAGTCATATTTAAACCGATGGTTAAGTTTAAAATAGATGCAATCGCAACAAACTGCATTCCTGTCATTGAACAATATGCAAACAAGAAACTAATTGCTGTTGGGATTCTTGCCGTTTCACCGTATTTCAAAGCAGTGAAATCTCCAATTGTGACCATATTGTACTCTTCTCCGATTAAACGGATCCTCTTTAAAAATAATGAAGCAAGTACAATAACCGCAAATAACATCGTTATATGTATCCACATTTGTCCCATTCCGAGTACACGTCCATTTTCTGTATACCCTAGAAGCGTCGCACCGCCAACTCCTGTTCCAACAAAGGTCAGTATAAGTGGAAACATCGATACATTTCTACTTGCGATATTATAATCTTCGTAAGTCTTCACCTTACGACCAAGAAATATCGTCATCACTAATAACAATAGAAAGTATATAGCGATTACTATTTTCAAGGTCAAAGATTCATCAACACTAAACATTCTATATCCTCCATATACTACTGTTTTGTCTCTGTTAGCTTACCATCAATCATTTCTAATACACGGTCTGAATATTGAATGAGACGATTATCATGCGTCACAATAATCGTTGTTTTATCGTATTCTTTTGTAAGTTCACGTAAAATCTCCATTACTTCTAAAGCATTATTTGTATCCAGCGATGCGGTTGGTTCATCTGCTAATATAATCGCAGGATCTGTATATAAAGCTTTAGCAATCGCAACTCTTTGTCGCTGTCCACCGGATATTTCTGATGGTAATTGATTTTTTGTTTTGTCTAAATCGAGTCGTTTAAGTAACTGGTCTAACTTTTCGTCAGATATAACATCTTTTTTATATTTCTTTAACAACTCGAATTGCTGTGACACTGTTAGAAAATCCACTAAGTTTGACGTCTGAAGTATAAACCCTATTTTCTGTAATCGCAACTTTGCGAGTTCTTTATCATTTAAATTAGTGATTTTTTCATCATCAATTGAAATTATACCTTTTGATGGCTTTTGTAGTGCGCCTGCCATCGTTAAAAATGTACTTTTTCCTGAACCAGAGGGTCCAATAATTGCGACTAATTCTCCTTTATTTAAAGTTAAGGAAACTGGTTGAACCGCTTCAATAATTTCTTTACCATCTTTAAATTCTTTTGAGACTTCTTCAAATTTTAACATAATATTCTCCTATCCGATCGCTTCTAAGGGGTCGATATTTCTTATTGTAAATATTGAAAATAGACTACCGAGTAAAGAAACGACGATTAAAATTGCTCCGTATAACGCAAGCGTTGAATATTCAAATTTAATTGGAACAATGTCAGGAAGTACTAGCGCTGTGATGAGTGTAAATATTAATCCGATAATTGTACCAATTGCTGATAGAATAAACGTTTGTGATATCATCACTTTTGCGAGGTCACCGTTAGTAAACCCTTGTGCTTTTAACACTCCAAATAAATTAATTTTTTGTAATGTAATAACATATAGAAATACACCGATAACTGTCATCGATATGACAAATAGAAAACCTATCATAAAGTTTAATGTTAAATTTTGCTCTTTATAGCCTGGGAGCTCTTCAATAAAATCTTCAATTGCTAAAACTTCTAAATCATTATCTAATTTCACATCATTAAAATCTTTATCTTTAACGACAACTGCATTGGTTTCACCTTCACTTAACATTGGGTTAATTTTTAAAAAAGTATCAAAATCTCCAAAAATTACAGGGGAGGCATTAAATTTTGCACTTTCAGTTACTCCAACGACTTTTAATACCTCATCCACTTGTGTCAGTTCTAGATTATCTCCAACTTTAAATCCTTTTTCTTTTAGAGATTTATCAATTAATACTTCGTTTTCATGCTGTGGAGTTTCTCCCTCAATTATCTTCGGTACTAAAAATGAGTTCTCTTCTGTACCAAAGAAAATAGCATTTTCTTCTTTATCGTTATTCGAAACAATGACACCTGTTTGTTTGAGTCGTGCACTTTCTTTAAACTTATCATCAACAAGCGAGACATTAAATTTTGATTGTTGAATCGTCTCGTTCGCGTTTTTATTTAATACGATAGCGTCCGCCTGCCAGTCATCTATTCCTTCAGTATTCATATTGATAAGCCCTTTTGCGAGTCCTGAAAGCAAGAATAGTAAATAACTAATTAAAACGAGTACGCCTATTATTAAACTAAATTTTAGTTTATTTCTTTTAATTTCATTCCATGCTAGAAACATAATTTTTCTCCTGTTCGATCACTTGCCATTTAGTATCGTACTATCGGTTAAATATTTAACTTTATACTTTTTTGCAAGGTCATATAGATATATTTTTATTGCTTTGTCATCTTTAGCATGTTCAAGTAATGCAAAAAACTTTTTCTTCTCTTCAGTAGTTGCGCGCTTTTTAAAATAACCCCACATATGTTCATACGCGTTTGTTTTAGAACCCGTTGTCGGCATCAGTGAATAAGCTTCTTTAATATAACTTTCAAGTTCTTCCATACTTGGATTGCCTTTTAACAACTCTCTTATTAAATTATAATGGCGCTGGCTGAAGTACATCACTTTATACTTCTCCTCGCGCCATAGCTTTTCTATCTCAAACCTACTTGCCATATAGATCACGGATTGCTTCTTCAACCGTTTCAAATTTAAATTTAAAGCCCTCTTCAATTAAACGTTTAGGTAACGCACGTTGTCCTTCAGTAATAAGTTTAGATTGCTCTCCAAGTGTCATTTCAAATAACAGCTTTGGTGCTGGTATTAAGTGTGGACGTTTAATCGTCTTCGCGATACTTTTACCTACAATTTCTTGGGTCGCTGGATATGGTGCAGTAATATTAAACACACCTGTCAATTCTTTATCTGCTATAAATTCTAAAGCACGGACGAGATCTTCAATGTGCACAAATGCATATGGCTGATGACCATCACCAATATTACCCCCGACAAACAATTTGTACGGCAAAACAATTAAAGGCAATGCGCCGCCTTCTTTTGAAAAGATAATACCAAATCGCGTGTACGCAGTCTTTACACCTGTATCTTCAATTTTCTTTGCTTCATTCTCCCATACATGTACTGTTTCAGATAAAAAATCAAACGGCTCATATTTATCATCTTCCACATAGCGGTTAGTCTGAGAAGTTGGATAATATCCAACTGCACTCGCTGAGATTAAAAATGGTTTTTCATCTTGTCTATCGATAATGTTCTTTAATTTACGTGTAGATTCTACTCGCGACTTAACAATTTTTTCTTTATTTTCTTCTGTCCAAAATTGACTAATACTCGCACCCGCTAAGTTAATGACAACATCAACTTCAGGCACTTCTTTTAAATAATCATCTTCAGACCAGTTTATATAAGTGACGTTATCCGTATTATCTCTATCAGAACGTGTTAAAACGTAAAATTCAGCATTGCTAAAGTTATCTATAATTTTATTTCCAACAAGGCCTGTGCCACCAGAAATCAGTACTCTTCTCATAAGAATTACCCCCATTTATTTGAACATACCCTTAAATGTTATTCAGTCAAACTGAATAACCATCCATAAAGCATAATCTATATTGAAATAAGCGTTATTTTGGTTGTATTATAAAAGCATAAAAATAACGCCCACCGTTATATTTAAAACGATGGGCGTTATTATATCTATTTATTGGTAAACGATCCGTAGCCACCCTTTAAGTTCACTGTCTTATAACCTTTAGCAGCTAATTCTTCACATGCTCTTTGACTTCTCATACCACTTGCACAATATACGTAATACGTCTTATCTTTAGGTCCATCAAAGTTAGAAACCTTCATAAGCGGTACATGCGTTGCACCCTTAACTTTCCCGAAAAAACGTTCTAAAGTAGAACGCACATCAATAACTTGACCATTCGTAGCTAGTTCTTCCAACTCAGCCTTAGTAAAATCATTAATACCTTTAGACTTAACTTTCATATTAATTCTCCTTTTAATAATAAGTAATGCCTAGCGTTACTTATTAGTTATACCATGCATCATGCTCTAAATTCTTAATGAGTCGAACCTTTAGTATTCCGTCCTTTGATTCGATTTCTTGGATGAGGTCTTTTACTTTTTCTTCATCCGCTTCAGTGATATCCACTAACGTATATGCGTAATCTCCACGTGATTTGTTTATGATACGATCAATATTGAGTCCTTCTTCAGACAATAGTTTTGTAAGTGATGCAATGATGTTTTTGATGTTCCTATTACATACCGCAATTCGTAACGGTGACGATAGTGTCATTGAGACTCTTGGATAGTTTACTGAGTTTACGATATTTCCATTTTCTAAATAGTCTTTTAACTCATTTGCTACCATTACTGCTGAGTTTTTCTCAGATTCTCCTGTTGAAGCACCGAGATGAGGGAGTAGTGTTACTTTATCTTGCCCGAGTACTGTTTCATTAGGGAAATCGCTAATGTAGTGACCGAGTCTGTTGTGGTTTAATGCTTTTACAAGTGCATCTTCGTCTACAATTTCAGCACGTGAGAAGTTTAATAATACTGCTGTTGCTTTCATTTGACGAATCGCTGTTGAGTCGATCATATGCTTTGTACTCTCTAAAAACGGTACGTGAATCGTAATGTAGTCCGCTTTTTGTAACACTTCATCGATTGATGATGCTTTTGTAACTGAGCGGTTAATGTTCCATGCAGCATCGACACTAATGTAAGGGTCGTATCCGATAACGTCCATGCCAAGGTTTTCTGCATCGTTCGCAACGAGTAAACCTACTTGACCAAGACCAATAACACCTAGCGTTTTACCTTTAATTTCATGACCTTTAAATTTCTTTTTACCATCTTCGACTTGTGTAGCAATATCATCACCCGTAAGCTCAGTTGCCCATTGCGATGCTTCAAGTGTATTTCTTGCATGTGAGATCAGTGATGTTAATACGAGTTCTTTAACGGAGTTGGCATTTGCACCTGGTGCGTTAAATGCAATAACGCCCGCTTCAGATAATTTATCTACTGGAATATTGTTAAACCCTGCTCCTGCGCGACCTACTGCTAGTAAACTATCGTTAATTGGTTCATCATGTAAATTATAACTACGTAAAATAATTGCTTCTGGATCGTCTGTTTCGTTGATTGTGTACTTGTCTTTTGTAAAACGTTGTAAACCTTCAATTGCGATACTGTTAAATGTTTTTATGTCAAATTGTGACATTGCTTAATTCTCCTCTTCGAATTTCTTCATTAGTTGTACGAGTGCTTCTACACCTTCAATAGGGAATGCGTTATAAATAGATGCACGCATACCACCGACTGAACGATGTCCTTTAATATTTTCAAAACCATTTTCTTTCGTATATGCTACAAATTCTTTATCTAACTCGTCGTTTCCTGTAGAAAACGTGACGTTCATCAGTGAACGCGCGTCTTTATTTGCAGTAGGTACGAATAATGTTGATTCGTCTAAGTAATCATATAAAATACGTGCTTTTTCTTTATTTCTCTTATAAATCTCTTCTAGACCACCAATTTCTAACAACCAATCTGTCACGAGTTTATGAATATAAATAGGGTAAGTCGATGGTGTATTATACATCGAGTTTTTATCGTTAAAGACTTTGTAGTCAAACATTTTAGGAACATCATTTAGCCCAAGTAAGTCTTCTCGAATAATAACGAGCGCTAGTCCTGCAATACCGAGGTTCTTTTGAGCACCTGCATAAATCATTCCAAAATCGTTGATATTAAATGGACGTGAAAGTATATCCGAACTCATATCACAGACTAAAGGAATGCCCTTATAAATCGGGAACTCTTTAAACTGTGTTCCTTCGATCGTGTTATTTGAGCAAATATGCAAGTAATCATAACCTTCTAACGTATCTGGATAGTTTGGTAATGACTTATAACCATCTTCTTTGGATGATGCAACGACGTCGATTTCAAGTCCATAGTCGTCTTTTAATTCTTCAGCAGCTTCTAATGCTTTTTTAGCAAAGTTACCGCTATCGATGTATGCAACTTTACCAGATTGTTTTAAGTTCATAACTAACGTATAGAATGCTTGGCTCGCTCCGCCTTGTAAAAAGAGAATTTTATAATTATCGTTAATATTAAGTAATTCTCTTAAGTTTTTTTCAGCATCTTGGATAATGTCATCAAAGTAACTACTTCTATGACTCATCTCCATTACAGACATGCCTGTCCCGTCATAATCTAACATCTCTTTTTGTGCGCGTTCTAAAACAGATGTCGGTAACATTGCTGGGCCTGCTGATAAGTTAAATGTGCGTTTCACGTGAAACACTCCTTTTATTTATAATTTTGGTTCAGTTTCTCCAAATGAAATCGATGATTGACTCGGTATAAGAACACCTGTATTTTCATCGCGTCCTTGTAATACAAAGCGTGCATCTTTTTGATTATATTGTTCAATTGCGAGATCGATTAACTGTTTAAAGTCATCTGTCATATGACGGTTAAAAATAACGCATAGTGGTGTTTCGGTAAACGTTTGCATCATATCGTAATCACCGATACTGTCACCAAACATCGCAACTGGTTGTTTACCATTATGCTTCGGCATAATCAGCTTTTGTATTGCCTCTGTTTTACCAGGGCCTTTTGTGATTGGTGAGTCAGCTTTCATAACGGGCGTTATAACGCCGTTATCTTCTTCAAATTCCATGGCAACAATATTATCTAACTCTACTGAATGCCCAAGCATTTCAGCTGCGACTTCAACATATACTCTCGGACTTGCACTTACGATATAAGTCGTAATTCCGTTATTCGTAAATGCGTGATATAAGTTTAATAATTCTTCAGGCACTGATAATCCCGATTTAAAATTAGAAGTGACAACACCTGATTTTCCAGGTATATTTTCTGAGCTTTCGTACGTCACTTTTTCAAACGGTTTTTCTAGTGATTCTTTAATACAATTTCGGCATAACTCTTTAAATGAATCGATCGTATGATCTGCAAATAAATACGTCATCCATCTATTAGACGGTCGCCTTGATAATTTGCCGTTAACATGTGTATGGAACAGCCTTAACTTGGCTCTAAACGTTTTGTAGTGGTCTGTCTCTTTAATCTTCTTTAAAAGATCCTCTGAACGATTTTCTAGACTAATGTAATTATCGTATAACCACTGATATTCCTTATAAATATCTTCAGCTAAATTAAAACCTGTCGCATTTTTAAACCGACTATCAAACGTTTGAGATAACTCCTCACGATAATCTGGATTCGTTAACGTTTCATATAACACTTCAGGCGTGAGCCGATATGCTAAATGTTCCATCAAATAAACATTTAAATTGTCTTCAATATCCATAATAATACTTGTATTATCATAGTCGAAAACAACGTAACTATCAGCGTCATTTTTGTAAGTATCAATAACCTCATTCAATCGCTTGTACACAAACGATTCAAAGTTTCCTTGCTTAAAATAGTTGTCCATTTTTTCACCTACAAATATCATATATATCTTCATATTAAGTGTATCATAAAATAAATATCTCCTATCATAATGCTTTAGTTTTTAGAAAATTTAAAAATATGATAAAATAACTCATACATAAATGAAAGCGTTTTAAGGAGGTAAGTAAATGTCAAAAGTGGAGTTTTTATTTTTATCCGAAGAAGATTTAGTTGAAGCAGGTGTGTTAGATGCAAAAAAATGCGTCGACACAATCGAAGAAGTGTTCCGTTTACTTGGTGAAAAAGATTACATTATGGGAGGACCGAGAGAAAACAGTCACGGCAGTCAACTATGGTTTCCAAAAGAAAAGCGTACTGAGAATATGCCAGTCGCAGGGCCAGACCGTCGATTTATGTCAATGAACGCATATTTAGGTGGGAAATATAATATTACGGGACAAAAATGGTACGGATCAAACGTAGCAAACAAAGAAAAAGGATTACCACGTTCCGTTTTAATGATCACGTTAAACGATGCAGACACTGGTGCACCTTTTGCATATATGAGTGCAAATTTAATCAGTGCGACACGTACAGGTGCAGTCCCAGCAGTTGCTACAAAGTATCTTGCTTCAAAAGAAGCACATACTCTCGCAATTATCGGAGCAGGGGTCATCAGTTGGTCAAGTACACTTGCAATTTTAGAAGCAAATAAAAATATCAAACAAGTCAACATCTTCGACATTAACGAACAACAAGCAGAAAAATTCTCAAATAACCTTAAAAAAGAACACGACGTAGAAACAGTGATATCAAGCTCCATAGAAGATGCAGTCAAAGAAGCAGACGTCATAAACGTCGCAGCATCAGGTGCTGTTCGTCCAGAAATTAAAGAAGAGTACTTAAAAGACGGATCTCTTCTTTTACTTTCCGGAGAAGCAAACCTCAGTGATGACTTCATACTAAATAACACAGTCGTTATGGATAACTGGGAAATGCACAAAGAAACAGGTGAAGAATGGGAAGAGTGGGAATACCTACAAAGCGGTACAAAAGGAGTTTCTAAAGACTTAAACTACGGTATCGGCGGACAGGTATTTAGACTCGTAAAAGAAGAAAAACTCGACGAAAAAAGCATCACAGATCTTGGTGACGTTGTCAGTGGTAAAAAAGAAGGGCGTAAAGACGACAAAGAAAAAATCGTCTTCCTCGCAGGAGGAATGGCTGTAGAAGACATATCATGGGGATATGAACTCTATAAATCAGCACAAGAGAAAAACTTAGGACAATCATTAAAAGTATGGGATCAACCTTTCTGGTCTTAAGTTAGAAAGAAGGTATGGATATGACTAAAGTTCTCGTTAAATTAAACAAAATCGCACTCGACTTTGGCAGTTACTTATTATTCGACACTGATGAGTTAGAAATTAAAGAGAGTAGTCGAATTGGTTTAATTGGTGAAAACGGTGCAGGTAAATCATCTTTAGCACGATTAATTTTAGAGGAAATTAAACCGACACAAGGTCATATCCAGTTAAACACCAATAACATAGGCTACTTAGAACAAGTATCTGATAATATTCCATATGACTTCAATTTTGATGGAAGATTACTTAGTGAATTAAACATACCTTATGGTACATCAGAGTTTAGCGGCGGAGAACTATCAAAACTACGTATATTAGAAGTATTCTCTTCGCACTATGATTTACTTATACTTGATGAACCGACATCTCATTTAGACAAAGAGGGTATCGAATTTTTAATATGTACAATTAAAAATTATGACGGTGCAACTTTAATAATTTCACACGATAGACGTCTATTAAATGAATGTGTAAATGAAGTATGGTCAATTGAAGAACAGTCAATACATGTATTTAGCGGAAATTATGATGATTATAAAAGAGAAATCGAAAAAGAGCGTGAATCACTCTATCATCAAAAAGAAATACAAGATAAAGAAATCAAAAGATTGGAAGCATCAATAAGTGACGCAAAAATACATGCTGAAAAAATATTAATCGGTAGAAAAGGAGCAGATCATCGTTCTCTATCCTCACGAATGACAAAAGAAAAAGGGACGGTACAAAAAGGAATTATGCAATCTGCGAAAAACATGCAGAACCGTATCGATAGTATGGAAGAAATAAAGTTACCTGAAGAAAAAGTACTACCGATATTTGAAGAAGCTGACATCAAGACAGATCATAACCGTTTTCCAATTATATTTAACTATATTGATATTACAGCAGGAAACAAATTACTTATAGAATCTCTAAACTTACAAATCAGTCGTGGAACAATTACGGCATTAAAAGGGAACAATGGTACGGGTAAAACGACTATTATTGAATATGTAAAAGAAGCTTTTAATAATAAACTTGATATCATCACATTTTCTAAAAATGCAGAGCTTGGTTTCTATAATCAATTAAGTTATCTAGAATTTAAGCATCGCACAGAGCCATTATTAGAATACGTATCAAAACATACGTCTGTTTCAAAGTACTTACTAAAAGAAATGCTCAAAGACTTAAAATTCACAGACAACGATTTTGAAAGAAGTATTTCAACATTAAGTGGAGGAGAAGCAGTACGCATATCGTTATTTCTAACATTAATATCTGGAGATAACGTACTAATACTAGATGAACCAACAAACTATCTAGATATTGATACAATAAATGTTCTAGAAACATATTTAAACACATATCCAGGCACAGTACTTCTAACATCGCATGATGAAGAATTTTTAGAAAATATCGCAGACGAAGTATATAAGATAGAAAACAAAAAACTTAAAAAGATAAAATAAGAAGTAACGCCATACGTTACTTCTTATTTTCATCCTTTAGATAATATCCTAATGCTTCAACATTATTTTACGTAACGGTAAGCATCACATTTTTAGTTTTACTTCTAAAACACATATAATATGCTATATATTTTTAATCAATAGAATAGTTCTCTTATTAAGAGTGAGTGGAGGGATTTGGCCCTGTGAAACTCCGGCAACAGCTTTTAGCGATGTGCCATTCCAACAGTTTATACTGAATGCAAAGAGGCCGTGATAAAAATTATCACGGCCTCTTATATATTAATATTCTATATTTGGCGTTTCATTGACCTTGTCTTGATATAACTTAAACGCTACGAGTAACGCCGAAATAACGCCTAAAATAACGATTGTTTTTTTCATGAATATAACCTCTTTTTAAAATTAATTATAATAATTTAAATTCAAGTTTTCAGATGTTTCTTTACGCGTTTCCCTCATCAGTTTTTCGTCATCAATCAGTGATTTGCCATATGATGGAACTAACTTTTTAACTGCAGGTTCCCAGAGCTCACGGTCTTCTTTAAAGTTTTTCTCTAATGCTTCAAGCACTACAGAGAATGATATTGAAGCACCTGGTGATTCTCCTAATACTGCAATAACAGAATGATCATCAGAATTCACGACTTCTGTTCCGAATGCGACGTAGCCTTTCCCGTATTCATCATCGTCTTTAATCACTTGAACACGTTTACCAGCAGTATATAATTCCCAATCTTCATCTTTTGCATCAGGTATGAATGTTCTTAAGTAGTTCATATAACCTTTTTTAGTCATAACCATTTGGTCAATTGAATATTTAATAAGTGGTATATTTTTAGCCGCTGATGATAATAATGTCGTAATGTTATAAGGTTTTACTGAGCCAAATAAGTCTAAGAACGAGCCATATTTTAAGAATTTAGGATCAATATTCGCATATGGGCCGAATAGTAACGTACTTTCACCATTGATATAACGTGTATCGAGGTGCGGTACAGTCATTGGCGGCTTACCTAGAGGCTCTTTACTGTAAACTTTCGCGTGATGTTGTTTAATAATATCTTTATTTTTACACGCTAAGAATTGACCAGTAATAGGGAAACCTCCGACATTTTGCCTTTGAGCAATGCCACTCTTTTGAAGTAGTGGAATAGAGTAACCCCCAGCACCGATAAACACTTTATCAGCTACTTTTACGAACTTCTCTTTCGTCGCTCTATTTCTTACGAGAACTTCCCATTTGCCGTCTTCTCTTTGAGTTAAGTCGATTACTTCATGGTTATATTTTAAAGAGACATTTGATTGCTTTTCTAAATATGCCGCTAATTTACGTGTTAAAGCACCATAGTTTACGTCAGTTCCTTCATCGATCTTACTCGCTGCCATTAACTGACCTGGTTTACGATTTCGCATCATCAATGGCATCCATTCTCTCATCGTTTCAATATCTTCTGTGTACTCGATATTATCAAACATAGGAATCGTTTTAAGTTTTTCATAACGTTTACGTAAAAACTCAACATTCGTTGGGCCCATTACAAAACTAATATGCGGTAGTGGCTGAATAAACTCTTCAGGGTTAGAAATATCCCCATTTTTCACTAAACTGCCCCAGAACTGCTTAGACAGTTCAAATTGCTCATTGATCACTTCTGCTTTAGAAGCATCGATAGAGCCGTCCTTTTGTTCCACAGTATAGTTTAGCTCACAGAGTGCAGCGTGACCTGTACCTGCATTGTTCTTTTCGTTCGAACTCTCGATTCCCGCTTCATCTAATCTTTCATACATATCGATATTCCAGTCCGGGCTCACTTTTGAAAGCATTGTCGCTACCGAAGTACCGATAATACCCGCACCAATCACAATAATATCTTTATGCTGATTGTCTGCCTCAGTCATAATTAAAAATCCTTTCTCTTTTTATAAATTTCTTTCACAAATTCTTCCTTATAGTTAGTATATTCGATAATATCTTTCGAGGCGTTGCTTAGATATTTATTTTTAACATCTAAATATTCTTCTCTAGCTTCTCTATTACTATTTAAATAATCCCTAAAGAATATTAAATCATGCCATAAATCTCCTTTATACTCAACTAAATGGATAAAATGTGTTTTTACTTTGTAAGAATCATCTAAAAATTTTGCAAGTACAACTTCATTAGGACGATTCACTTTTAACCTAAAAAACCCTGCTTTTTCTAATTCTTTAAACAAAGTTTTATCAACCTTTTCTAAATCATCTACTCCTATAACAATATCTATTATAGGCTTTGCTGACATACCGATTATTGATGTACTACCAATATGCTCGATTCTATTTTTTTGAATATGAGTATGATCTAATATTAAATTTTTAGACCTTTTAAATTCATCTTTCCACTTTGGCGAATACTTTACTAATCTAACTTCATTATTTTTAAGTCCTAAATTCAAAGAATCACCTCAAAAACTAATTTCCTAATTACCATAAAAAAAGCATCCTAAATATAGCGATACACTAACTCATTGTTTGTTATATAAGGTTTGTATTTATCGCTATTTTCTACTCGATATCCTGACTTTATTATCATCCTTTGTGCTACAATATTCGTTTTATCAGTAATTGCAATGATATCTTTTGAAGGGTATTTTCGACTCACTTCAGCAGTTATTTTAGAGAATAATAATGAACCATACCCTTTATTTCTAAAGTTCTTATCACCAATTGCAATACCTAGTTCTATTATATTTTCGTTATGTATATATATATCATAATAGCCAATGGTCGTTTTATTTGAGATCAGCATTTTTCTTTGAAAACTATCTGATTGTGATTCAATTACATAATTCCACCATTCAAAAATTGCTTCGTTTGTACGATTTAACGGCCAACCATTAGATAAACAAAAATGAATATCTTTAGACCAATTTAGAACGTAATTAATACCATCGTGTTCTATATTTCTACTGGAGAGTTTGGTCATTTTAGATTTATAAATTAAAGTTTTCATATACGCTGTAGAATCATCAATAAAAGCACCAAAAATTTCATATGCATATTTGTCGGTAGTATCAACTTCGGTAACTATACTGTGTATTCCTTTATTGTTTAAAAATATTAAACGATTGAAAAGTATTTCTAACAATTGTTGCTTAGATTTAGTATCTTTAAAATAGACGTATCCAACTTCTTTTGTATCTTTAGAATCATCATAAATCAGAGCATATGCAATTATTTCACACTGAGTATTAAAAATAACTATAGAATTCTCAAAATCTAAACCCTCAGCTAATTTCTCTTTAAACTCTTCTAAATTAAAACTCTTCACAGGATTAACTTTATGAGTTTTTTTATATATCTCGTACCATTTTTTTATCAATTGGTTCGACAACGTAAATGGAGTAGAAGCCCGTTGAACGATGTTCTCTTTGTTTTCAAAGAAACAATTTAACAATCTATTGAGTTCAATATTTAAATCATAAGTTCGACGAAACTCGATAAATCCATAATCGGAGTAGTTATTAACTTCATAATCTCCTATATTTAAAATGTAGTCATGATAAGGAAATTTTCTTTTAAGTTCTTCAAAATAGAGATTAAATTTTTTATTTTCGCTTATTAAATATATAGAGTTTGGATGGAATGGATTAACTCGGTACATACTATAAAACTCCTATTTTTTGATCGTTTATAATAATTTGCTACGTATTCCTCAAATAATAATTTTTAAAATAGACGTTCCAATAATATTATTCTATCATTTCTAACAAATTTATATTCAAATTATGGAAGCGATTTATATCACTTCTCCATTATTTCCTGTATGATAAATGTAACTACATTTTACTTTGAAAGGAAGGAATTTGATGAATTACAAAGATAATTGGGATATGGAAAGTGTGTTTCCTGGTGGAAGTGAATCTTCTGCTTTCCAAAATCGTTTAGTAGAAGTGAGTAACAGTATTAGAGAGTTCTCTGAAAAACTAGGGGAGTGGAATTCTGACGAAAGTTCTAATGATTTTACACCGCTAAAGAGTTTATTAGAGCAATACGAAAAAATTTCAAACGCGCTTGGCGAGATGGGAAGTTTCTCTAACGGATTAGCATCTGCAAATATTACGGATCAAAAGGCATTAAAAAATACAAATGCTGTAGCTAATTTACGTAAAGATTTCTCATCTGAGATTATTATTTTAAATAAAAAAATCAGTGCACTTACTGAAAATCAATTTAACACGTTATTAGAAGATGACTTCTTTAACGCAATGCGTTTTCCTTTAAAAGAAATTCGTAAAAACGAAGCGGATTTACTATCGACAGAAGAAGAAACAATTATCAATAGCTTATCACTCGATGGCTTACACGGTTGGGGCAATATGTACAACCAACTCGTTGCATCAATTCAAATCCCAGTCACTGAAGACGGTGAGACTAAGTATTACTCAGCAGGGCAATTTGAAAACAAAATGGGATCAGAAGAGAATCCAGAAAAACGTGAAGAACTGTTAAAAATTTGGGAAGAAGAGTGGAATAAAAAAGCAGATTTATTTGCTACAACGTTAAACCATCTATCAGGCTTCCGTTTAAATAACTATGAACTTCATGACTATAAAGATTATATGAAAGTACCGTTAGACTACAACCGTATGGAAGAAAACACTCTCGATACAATGTGGAATACGATTGCTAAAAATAAATCACCTTTAAAGAAATACTTCGAGAGAAAAGCACAGCTTCTTGGTGTCGAGCAATTAGGGTGGCTCGACGTGCACGCAAGTGTAGATGTCGGAGACTATAAGAACAAAAAATATACGTACGATGAAGCGGCAGAGTTTATTATCGATAACTTTAAATCATTTAGTCCAAAGATGGCAGAGATGTCTCGTCGTGCATTTGAAGAGCAGTGGATTGAAGCGGAAGATCGTCCAGGAAAACGTCCAGGTGGATACTGTTCAAACCTTCCGGAATCAAAACAGTCACGTATTTTTATGACGTTTGCAGGTAGCACAGGTAACGTCTCAACACTCGCACACGAACTCGGACATGCGTTCCATAGTTATGTCATGCGTGATTTACCGTTACTTAACCAGCGCTATGCTATGAACGTTGCTGAAACAGCATCTACATTCGCTGAGCTCGTTGTTTCAAACGCAACGATTGAAAACGCGGCGTCAGAAGCAGAGAAAATCAATTTAATCGATGAAAAAATTTCTAGAAGTGTGGCATTTATGATGAATATCCACGCACGCTATATCTTTGAACGTAATTTATATGATGAACGTCAAAAAGGAACGTTAGACAGCAATAGACTAAAAGAACTGATGAAAGACGCACAAGAAGAAGCATACGAAGATGCGCTGAAATCTTATCATCCGATGTTCTGGGCAACAAAATTACATTTCCATATTACGGGTGTACCGTTCTATAACTTCCCGTACACATTTGGATACTTCTTCAGCTTAGGTATATACAACCGCTTCTTAGAAGATGAAAACGTAACTGAAGATGATTACATCGCACTTCTACGTGATACTGCGAGCATGACAACAGAAGATCTAGCTGAAAAGCATTTAAACGTTGATCTACGCAAACCAGATTTCTGGCAAGACGCATTAAATTCAGTTCATAAAGACATTGAAGAATTTTTAGAACTGACAGAGTCATATATTTAAGTTAAAAAAACCTTTATAAATATAAGTGACTTTTTTAGCTTCTGAAGTGAGTTAAATATACAATAATATTATGAACAATATTAATTTAGAGGAAGGATGTTTTACAATGGGAAAATTACAAGATAAAGTCGTCGTTATTACTGGTGGCGCACAAGGTATGGGAGAACTTCATGCCAAAAAAGCGATAGCTGAAGGCGCAAAAGTTGTGATAACTGATATTAATGATGAATTAGGTCAAAAAACAGCTAATTCTCTTGGAGACGATGTTTTATTTATCAAGCATGATGTATCTAAAGAAGCAGATTGGAATCATGTCATTCAAGAAGTAATGAACAAATGGAATCGAATTGATGTATTGGTTAATAATGCTGGAATCACATACAATAAAACAATTGACCAAATATCATTAGAAGATTATATGAAGATTGTAAATATTAATCAAGTATCTGTTTTTTTAGGCATCAAAACTGTATCTGAAATTATGAAAAGTCAAAAACAAGGGTCAATTATCAATATTTCTTCAATAAATGGTCTTGTTGGTGGTGCAATTGGCTATACAGATACAAAATTTGCGGTCAGAGGTATGACAAAAGCTGCAGCTAAAGAATTGTCTCCATACAATATTAGAGTTAACTCAGTACACCCAGGTGTTATAAAAACAGCAATGTTAGAGCAAGAAGATGTTAAAGAAGCTGTTAAAGAATTCGAAAAAACAATTCCACTGCGTAGAGTGGCGCAGCCAGAAGAAGTATCTAACCTTGTATGTTTCTTAGCGTCTGACGATGCTTCTTATTCTACAGGATCAGAATTTGTTATAGATGGTGGTATTACAGCACTATAAATGATAAATCACTTAAAATATAAATGATTCTTTTGAATAAATTTTAGGCGAAGTGCTGAGGAGCACTTCGCCTTTATTTAAATCCTCTTTTACCAATACATAAATACATTTTATATTCAGTAACCAATTAGTTCTTAATATTTACCATATAATACCATAATTCTATATCTTTTCTGATATTACATATGTAAAATTGAATAAATTAAATATTGATTTTTAGTTTTTTATACCCAAATGATTTTTTAACAGATGACTCTCATAATCTCTTCTAAACACTCCACGTTCTTGAAGAATTGGTATCACTAAATGAATAAATTTTTCAAATGATTCTGGATACGTCGGGGCCATCAACATAAAACCATCGCACGCTTCTTTTTCAAACCATTCGATCATTTCATCCGCCACTTGTTCAGGAGTTCCTACTATTGTCTTATGCCCTACCCAAGTACCAAAACGATCTAATAAATCTCTTAATGTAAGTTGCTCAGTCTTAACGGCACGTTGTATGGCTTTATACATAGATTTTACAACTTTTTTCTCTAATGCCTCATAAGGTGGTAATGATGGCACGACTTCATCTAGTGTCCACTCACTTATATCTAGACCAATGGCTTTAGATAATTGTTTCTTGCGTTTTTCAAGTGGAATCATATCATCTAATTGTTGCTTAAGTTTATAAGCATCCTCTTCATTCTCATCAACATAAACGGTGAGACCTGGTAATACAAGAGGGGGTTGACGATTTGCTTCCATAGCCCGTTGATGAATGTCTTGTCTGAACTGTTGGCCATCTTGTATATTCCATGCAATTGAAAAAATAGCATCCACGTGTCGTACTGCTAAATCACGACCTGGAATGGAAGTTCCTGCTTGAAATAAACGTGGTCGACCATATTTTGGTGTTGGAATGTTAATAGCTCCGGCAACTTGAAAATACTTTCCTTGATAATGAAGTGGATGAATATACTGATGATTTAAGCCAATCCCTGACTCTTTGTGATTAACGATAGCCTCTACAGTAAATGACTCCCATAATTTTTTCATTACATTAATAAATTCGTCTGCTCGTTCATATCGTTTTTCAAGATGTGGTAAAGCTTGCATCGAATAGTTTTGTGCTTCTAAATCAAATTGAGATGTTACAATATTTGCCCCAATACGTCCATGAGATATTTGATGTAAACTTGAAAGCATACGAGCTGCAAGATAAGGTTCATAAAAAGAAGAAGAAATGGTACCTATCAGACCAATTGAATGTGTTTCACGTGAAATTGCGGCAAGCGCCGTTAGTGGTTCAAAATAATAAGAGATATGTCCCGTTTCTTCTCCAGAAATATATTGACCATCACCTAAGAAGAATCCATCCAGTTTACCTTTTTCAGCTAATTTTGCTAACTTAATTTGAAAATCAATATCTCCAACTTCTTCAACATATGAATGTGGTAGTCTCCAAGAGGCAGGATGTAGACCTGTACTATAAGCTAAAACGGATAAATGCATGTGTTTCATTGTCATTAACCTCTCCACTATAAGATAAAAATAATCTTTTAATTTATATTTATCGTAAATAACTTAATGATATTTTACAACATTTATTAGATACTTTATATTTGAAATATAAATTTATTGCATCATTAACTAATTATTTTATTGAAAAATTACATCATGATCATTAATTATTGCGGTCCAACGTGTTGATGACACGTTGGACCTTTATTTGAACTTATTCATAAATATATATTATCTTCGTGGAGGTGAATACTATGGTCAAAGCCATTGGTTATGTACGTCAAAGTACATTAAAACAACAAAGCTTAGCTACTCAGAAATCTCTCATTTTTGGAATGCCGCTTCATGATCATATTTATTATGGTTAGCAGATATTAACCAATATTGAGTCATTTACATGCACCTCATAAACTTTATTTGAATTCAATAAACTAATTGTATGATAAAGAATCTTCAAAGTAATGAATAATGTATGTTTATTTTAAGTAACCACATCACTTATGATAACTCTCATTATTCAAAATCTTATTCACCCTAAATAACTGCTCGAGTAGTATAACTTTCATCATTTGATGAGGGTAGGTCATTTTTCCGAAGCTGATTGCTTCGTTTGATCGTTTTAACACGTCTTCTCCAATTCCGTTACTTCCTCCAATGACGAATACGACATTACTTTTACCTTGTGTTTTCCAGTTATTATATTGTTTTGCAAAACTTTCTGACGAGTGTGCTTCTCCGTTTATTTCTAACGTGACGACGTGTTGGTTTGGTTTTACTTTTGATAAAATACGTTCCGCTTCTTTATGTTTAATGTTTTCTATATCTTTTTCACTCGCGTTATTTGGTTCCGGCTCGTCTTTTACTTCAATGAGTGAGACGTTCGCATATTTACTGAGTCTCTTTTCATATTCTTTAACCGCTTCACGCCAATATTTCTCTTTTAATTTTCCAACAGTGATAATCGTTATTTTCATATTTTCACCTTCTTTTTAAACTTATTCACAGAAAAGGACCAAGTATTCCACACTTGGTCCCCAAGTTATCCACATTATTCAGTAGTTATACACATATCTCTGTGGATAACTTTTATAATGTATATATTCTCGTTGGTTCGTCTTTATCTGTATCGTGTAATTCCACATGTGACACTGTATCGACATCATGATGATTTAACACTTGCTCTACACTCATTCGTGCGAGTTCTTTGATGTTGTTGTCTTGACTTAAATGCGATAAATAAATTCGTTTCGTTCGATCTGTAATAACGTCTTTCATCGCATGTGCGGCGTCTTCGTTTGATACGTGTCCAACATCACTTAATATACGTTGCTTTGTTACCCATGGGTATCTACCCGCACGAAGCATATCGACGTCGTGGTTAGATTCAAATACGAATACGTCGCTATCTTTTATAATACCTTTCATCTCATCTGAGACGTACCCGGTATCTGTAATGACGGATAGTTTTTTATCATTTTGTGATAGGGTGTAAAACTGTGGATCTACCGCATCATGTGAGACGTTGAATGATTCGACATCTAAACCGATAATTTCTTTATAGTTTAATGCGTTAAATTCAAATTTTTGCTCTCTATTGACGTGAATATTTTTAGATTCAATAGCTTGCCATGTCTTTTTATTCGCGAATATCGGTATGTTATAACGCTTTGCGATGACTTTTAAACCTTTTATATGATCGCTATGCTCATGTGTGATTAAAATAGCGTCAATATCGTTTAATGATCGCTCTATTTTATTTAACGCAAGTTCTGTTCGTTTACATGTAAGACCCACATCGATTAAAAGACTACCTGATTCGGACTCAACATATATACAATTCCCTGTCGAGCCGCTCGCAAGTACGCTCATTTTCATTGTGGATGTCACTCACCTTCAATTATTTCTTCAGATGCATTGATTGCATCTACGTATATAATACGTGTTCTATCATCTTCTTCAATGACAAGTTTCCATTTCGGTCGTAACAACACTTGTTGATCTTCATCGTTTAAAAGTATGACGTAATGACCGAGTGTACTCGATTTTAAAACCGCTTCTTTTGAAATTACCTTTTCTTTAGCAAGTTCTTCAGCAAGTTTTATCGGATCATTCACTTGAACTTTTTTTGAATATTCGTTTACAGAGATATTAGAGATATATCCCTGTTCAAAGCGCAATGCGCCATCACTCTCTTTAACTACTTTAATACGGCCTACGCTATTATTGAATATCGGAAGTGAGTCGTACATTTGATTATAGTAAATCGTATCTGAAATACTATTTTCTGAATCATACGTGTACTCACTTCCTCTAAATACTTCTTTATCGATATATTCTTTAATTTTTGTTGAATCTAATTCTAAATCTTTAACTTCAAAAACATTTTGTGTTATTCCACTTTGATCCATACTAGTTTCAGATTGAAACTCATGTTGCATACCGTTTAATACAGATAGTTTTATATTTTTTAGAGCATCGACGTTTGTTTTATAATCTGCACTTTTACTAATAGACTGACTTCTACTCGATTCATGTCGTTCTTGTACATTATATTGATTATATAAAACTATCAACAATACGATATTGATGATTAAAAACACTGTAATATATATAGATTTACTTAGTTTCCAATCCATTACGCTTCCTCTCCAATATCGTATTTTATCCATTCTCCATCATATAAAATATACCAACTCGGTGTATACTCAACTACGTTTAACTCACTTTGATCTGTATTATGCTTTAAATCATATGCGATGACTATTTTACTAACTTTTGATAACTCATAATCTTCGTGTAATACAATTTGGTAACGTACTTTTTCAATATCTTCTAACGTCACACTTAAATCAGAAGGAATGTTTGCGTTTAACTGAATCATCGGTCGACTATATTCTGTGATTGTCGTCTTACCGATTTTCACGTAAATTTCACTCATAATTTCATCGCTAAAAACAATATAGTTATTTATAAGTGGTCGATACACTACGAGATTATCGTCGCTATCATACTCAAGTAGAGTATATCTTGACGTTAAGCCCATATGTCCATTTAAAAAGATGAATGACTTTTCAATCGAACGATAGGGGGACAGTTCATTAACGTCTGATCCTTTTAAATTCATAAACGTATATTGATAATTACTCGATGTATACGTCGCGATTTCAGTATCTGCTTCGTACACTGTAATATCTTTTGTTTGTTTTTGTTCTATATTTGATTGAGTAAACAGAGTTTCGTTCATTGCAGAAACACTGATTGTCGATGGTATAAATTGGTGTACAGTCTTTTTACCTGGCGACTTTGGACCGTATATCGCTGTCAGTCTGTTTGATGTCGCTTCGTTTGTAATCACCATCGAATAATCTGTAAATTTGTCGCTATTTCGATTGATAATCTGTATAACTTCATCTTTACTAACATCAATTCTATACGGTATAAACATCGTACGTTCACTGTTAAAAAAGTTAAAAACGACGTAATTGTCGTGCAACTCTAAAAACACACGATCAAACTGAAAATCTACAAAATTCTCATCGATTTCACTTTTTAACATCGTAAAAAATGTACGTGCAGGTATCTCTGAGTAATAATCAATTAAAAGCATCTCGCTACCTTCAATAAGTGCATCTGCTTTTAACTGATTAATGCTTTCTGGATGATTTAAAAATTGAACCTCTTTTTCGTTAAATAACTTCCCAATTTCAGCAATTACGTCTTTATCGACTGTTCCAATTTCTTCTTGTTCTGTTGCATAGACAACTTGATACGCTCGTATCACATCTCCAAACGTCACATCCTCACCTTGAGAGGCCATCGGTGACGGTGAAAGTGTTGTATCAATAGTTTCGAATTCTGCAGTATAACTCCAGCTTTTATATGTGAGTATACAACTTATAATGACGAGTAACGTTAGCACTACTGTTTTGACGTGTTCTTTATTCATCCCACTCATCCTCTTCAATATCTAAACAAGGTAAGTTAATGAAAATTGTCGTGCCTTCACCTTCAATACTCGTCGCCCAAATTTTACCGTCGTGCGCTTCGACAATCTCCTTAGAAATTGCGAGTCCAAGTCCGGTACCACCCATTTGACGTGTACGTGATTTATCGATTCTATAAAATCGATCGAAGATTTGATTGACATTTTTACCCGGTATTCCGAGACCGTGGTCTTTAATTCGTAACGTCATGCGTTTGTATAACGTGTTCTCTTGTAAGTGGAATTCAACCTTTTTTGGTGTACGTGTTTGATATTTTATAGCGTTAGTTATAACGTTATCAAGCACTTGCATCATCTTATCTATTGCGATTTCAGAATAGATTGGTTTGTTCGGTATATTTTTAGTAAATACAACCTCATCTTTAAATGTTACTGTGAATCGCTCGATAATATTTTCTAAGAACATATTAAAGTTCACAACTTCTTTATTGATTTCTTCGACTTCACTGTCCATACGTGAAAGTTGAAGTAAGTCTTCAACGAGTCGGGACATACGCTCTGTTTCTTCACGTGTAACTTTTAAAAATCGTGGCGCGATTTCGTCATCTTGCCATGCACCGTCTTCTAAAGCTTCGATATAACTGTGCATCGAAGTGAGTGGGGTACGAAGCTCGTGAGATACGTTCGCAACGAATTCTCGACGCTCTCTTTCGAATTCTTCTTGTTCTGTAACGTCATGCATTACAGCGATAAATCCACTGACAAATCCAGTATCTTTAACGATAGCACTAAAGTTCACACGGACGATGCGGTTACCTTCTTTAGATTCTAAAAATATTAAATGAGACGTATCACGATCATCTAGTATATCGGATAACTCGAGTTCATCTTCAAGTCCGAGTTCTGTAATCATATTTTTATTTAAAATATCCTCGTACTTAACATCTAACATATATAACGCTGTGTCGTTTGCGAGACGTATTCCACCGCGTCTGTCAGATGAAATAATACCGTCTGACATATGTGTGATAACAGAGTCTAGTCGGTTCTTCTCACTTTCAGTATTCGCTTGTGCTTCTTGAACGCGTTTAGACAAGATATTGAACGATTCAGCAAGTTGACCAATTTCATCATCACTATATATTTGTACGCGAGACGTATAGTTACCCTCAGACATGAGAAGTGCTTGGTTTCTCATACTAATAATCGGTTTTGTAATCGTACGTGCAACAAATATACCGAGCACTGTCGTAATAATGAGTGATATCGCAGTTGCGATAATAAATGTATTGTTAATTTTTTCGAGTTGCGAATATACGTTCTCGATGTTTGATGCAACGTATAGACTTCCAATTACTTTATCGTGTGCAATAACAGGAGAGTTCACAATCCACATACGTTTGTTATCATCCGCTTTACTTACGAATATATCATCATTTTGAGTGCCGGTTTCTAACGCTTCGTTTAACTCTTTTATGTTCACTCGAGAGTTTAACGTCGATTCGTTAGAAATCTTGCTCGTTGCAAGAAGTATTTGATCGGAGTTTACGTATCGAATTTCATTAATATCTGAACGATTACCATAATCATCGATCACTTTTTGTACTTCTTGCTGAAATTTATTACGATTGTTTTCATGTTCGCTATCGAGCTCGACGATACGCGTTTCGATTAAGTCAATTTGTGACTCGATGTTACTTTTAAAGTTTTCTGTTAAATCTCTTTCTAATACGTTTGTAAAATATAATCCGATAATTTGCATACCGATAATGATTAATAAAACGTATATAACGACGAGTTTAACTTGAAGAGATTGAATGTTTCGACGCCAATAGTTCAGCATTTAGTCGTCACCTTTTAAAAAGTATCCGACACCACGGCGTGTTAAAATGTACTCTGGATGACTAGAATCTGTTTCAATTTTCTCTCTTAAACGACGGATTGTTACGTCTACAGTACGTACATCTCCGAAGTAGTCATAACCCCAAACTGTTTCAAGTAAATGTTCACGTGTCATCACTTGCCCTGGATACTGTGCTAAATATTTTAATAACTCAAATTCACGTTGTGTAAGTTCGACTTCAACATCATTCTTTTTAACGAGATATGCATCTAGATCAATCGTAATCTCACGATTTGTGATGATGTTTTCATCTTTTTTAGCCTCTTCAGTTGACGGTGTTTTACGGCGTAAGTTTGCCTTAACACGTGCAATTAATTCACGTGCTGAAAATGGCTTCGTAACGTAATCATCCGCACCAAGTTCTAAACCGAGTACTTTGTCGATTTCGTCATCTTTTGCTGTTAACATAATAATCGGCATATCATGATATTTACGTACTTCTTTACAAATATCCATACCATCTTTACCCGGTAACATAATATCGAGCAAAATAAGATCTGGTACTTCTTCCATAATTAGTTCAAGGGCTTCGTTACCTTCGTGCGCAATTAAAACTTCGTAACCTTCTTTTTGTAAGTTAAATTCTAAAATCTCTGCGATTGGCTTTTCATCATCAACTACAACTATTTTAGCTGGCATTGTTTTCCCCCGTTCTAGAGAAAATAATATATCTCTATTTCTAAAATATTTATGTACATATTATTATACTATAACTATAAATTATACCACGAAAAATCCCACAGTATTAAACTGTGGGATACTCTTATGATCATCTTATTAATATATTATAAAAAATCCTCTAGCGATATTTCACTAGAGGATACTTACGGTCCCGACGGGAATCGAACCCGCGATCTCCTGCGTGACAGGCAGGCATGTTAACCGCTACACCACGGGACCAATTCAGATAAGTAAACAAAATAAAAATGACCCCTACGGGACTCGAACCCGTGTTACCGCCGTGAAAGGGCGGTGTCTTAACCGCTTGACCAAGGGGCCAGTTATCTGAACACAAGACTTATTATAGCATGGTGGTAATTTAAAGCAAGGTTTTTTTGAATATTTTTAAAAGTTTTTTTCTAATTAATCTTTTGATTAGATTTTTTATTGAAAAATTTGGTATGAATAAGAAAAGGGCTATCTCGTTTTGAGATAGCCTTTAAATATTACTCCCATAAATCTGAGAGTAGATTTGTTTGTTCTCTGTCTGGTCCTACTGAGAATATTGAAATTTGAACACCACATAGACGTTCGATTTCTTTTAAGTAATTTAGTACGTTCTCAGGTAGATCTTCTAAACGACGTACTCCTGTAATATCTTCTTTCCAACCTGGATATTCTTTATAGATTGGTTTTGCTTTTTGTAATTCTTCAAGTGTTGCAGGATACTCTGTAATTTCTTTTCCATCGATTTCATAAGCGACACAAATTTTAACAGTATCTAATCCACTTAATACGTCAATTGAGTTTAGTGATAAGTCTGTAATCCCACTTACACGGCGTGAGTGACGTACTACAACTGAGTCAAACCAACCGACACGTCTTGGGCGTCCTGTTGTCGTACCGTATTCACGACCAATTTCACGAATATGATGACCATCTTCGTCGAATAGCTCAGTAGGGAATGGACCATCTCCAACACGTGACGTATATGCTTTACATACGCCGATAATATGCTTAATGAATGTCGGTCCAACACCACAACCAACTGTTACGTTACCTGCGATTGGATTTGATGACGTGACGAATGGGTATGTACCGTGGTCGATGTCTAACATAACACCTTGAGCACCTTCAAATAATACACGTTCATTTGCTTTAAATGAATCGTCTAAAATTTTTGCTGTGTCACATACATATGGACGTAAGCGATCAGCTGCTTTTTTATATGTGTCATAAATTTCTTCAAATTCAAATCCTTCGTGATTGAAGAGTGATTTTAAATAATGGTTTTTATATTCAATATTTTCTTTGAGGCGTTTTTTAAACACTTCATCGTTCACTAAATCAGCCATACGAATTCCAATACGTTGAACTTTGTCTACGTAACATGGTCCGATTCCTCTTTTTGTCGTACCAATCTTATTGTCACCACGTGCTTCTTCTTCTAATTCATCTTGAGCGATATGGTAGGGTAGGACGACATTTGCACGGTTTGAAATTCTTAAGTTATCAACTTTAATACCACGTGCTTCTAAACCGTCGAGCTCTTTAATAAGTGATAGTGGATCAATTACAACACCGTTACCGATTAATGCGATTTTATCATCTGCAAAAATTCCAGACGGTACTAAATGTAATTTGTATGTTTCTCCACCAAATTGAATCGTGTGACCCGCGTTATTTCCTCCAGAGAAACGAGCGATGACTTTCGCTTCTTCAGCTAAAAAGTCTGTAATTTTACCTTTACCTTCGTCTCCCCATTGTGTTCCGACTACTACTGTTCCAGACATAAAAAAAGCCTCCATTAAGTCTAATTTAACCGTATTATACTTTATCACTAAATGCAGCTAAAATCAATTAAAATAAGCACTTCTAAACGTTTAGAAGTGCTTTAATGTTAGCTCCCCGGTGGGATGTATCCATCTTCAAATTCTTGAACCGCAAGATCTATAAAGTTACTATGTTGTTTATTAAACATTAATTTAACTGTTCCAGTCGGTCCGTTACGATGTTTTGCAATGATGATTTCTATTTCATCTTGAGTACTTTGTGCGCCTTCATCGTCTTCACCTTCACCGCGATTGTAATAATCATCACGATATAAAAATGCAACGATGTCCGCATCTTGCTCAATCGATCCAGATTCACGTAAGTCACTCATCATCGGACGCTTATCTTGCCTAGATTCAACACTACGTGAGAGCTGAGACAATGCAATGACTGGACATTCCATTTCACGTGCCAGAGCTTTTAACATACGTGAAATTTCAGATACTTCTTGTTGTCTATTTTCACTATTTCTTCGACTAGATCCTTGAATTAGTTGTAAGTAGTCGATAATAATTAAATCGAGACCGTGTTGTGCTTTTAGCTTAATACACTTTGAACGAATCTCATTTACACGTATACCTGGTGTATCATCTATGAAAATATTTGTATCTGATAATTTACCAGTAACGTGTGCTAAGTTGTCCCATTCTTCTTGGTTGAGCTGTCTATTTCTTAAACTCGATGAATCGATATGTCCAACACTTGAAATCATACGTGTCGCGAGTTGTTCTGCACCCATTTCGAGTGAGAATATTGCGACTGTATTTTTATTAGTGCTAGACATCCCTACGTTTTCTGCAATGTTTAATGCAAAAGCTGTTTTACCCATCGACGGACGCGCTGCGAGAATGATTAGATCATTCGGTTGTAGACCACTCGTCATTTTATCGAGTTGTCGATAACCTGTTGGTATCCCTGTAATACCTTTGTTATCGAGTTTAGAGTATTCATCGATTTCTGTGAAAATATCGTAAACGACATCTCTCATCGTTTTAAATCCGTCACGTCTACGGTCTTTTTCGATATCCATCATCGATTTTTCTGCTTCAGCAATTAATTCCTCGACATTAGTCTCAGGGTTGAAACTATCTAATGATAGACGCTCTGCTTTTCGAATTAGAACACGTCTCAACGAATTTTTACGTATAATATCTGCATATTCTTCCCAATTGGATGACGTCGGTGACATTTCAAATAAATTTGTTAAATACGATAATCCACCGACATCATTGACGATATTTTTTACTTTAAAGTGTTCCATGAGTAGTAGTGGGCTAATCTTTTTATTCGCTTGATTTACCTCGAGCATACTACTATAAATGAGTTGGTGTGCGCGTTCATAAAAATCATCGACTTCTAACGTCGTCTCGACGTCTATCATAATCTCTGGATCTATTAAAACCGCACCGAGTAGTGCTTGTTCTGCATCGGTACTATGTGGCATTTGACGCGGAAAATGATTGTTATTTTCCATGACGACACCTCTTACTGTTCTACGACGTGAATTTTAAGTACTGCAGTAACTTCTTGATGTAACTTCACATCTACTTTATGATATCCAAGTGCTTTTAGTGGTTCAGGCATATCTAATTTTCTACGGTCGAGTTTAATGTCATGTTCTTTTTTATACGCTTCAATAACTTGTTTAGAACTCACTGAACCGAATAGACGACCATCTTCACCAGATTTCATTTTAATCGTAACTTCTAACTGTTCTAATTTTTCCTTTAACGCTTTTGCGTCCTCAAGCTCTTCACGTGCTGCTTCACGTTTTTGTTCTTGTTGAGCTTCTAATTTTTTTAAGTTAGCTGGAGTAGCTTCTTCTGCAAGTCCTTTTTTAAATAAAAAGTTTTGTGCATAACCTGCAGCAACTTCTTTTACTTCTCCTGCTTTACCGATATTCTTAACATCTTTTAATAGAATGACTTTCATTCTTCTTCACTCCTAATATCTTTCATTTGGTCTATGACATGTTTTAACTCGTCATATAACTCGTCCATCGTCACATCTGTACGTCTCGTTGCAGCGTTTGTTAAATGCCCACCGCCGCCGAGCTCTTCCATAATAATTTGTACATTAATATCTCCTAAAGATCGTGCAGAAATTCCAATTGAATCATCTTCCCGTGTCGCAATAACAAACGATGCACGTACACCTTCAATTTGAAGTAGAGAGTCAGCTGCTTGTGCGACAGTGACTGGATGATATGTCATCGTTTGGTCTGCTTTAACGATCGCAATACCATCAGAGTCTATCTCAGCAGATTTTATGAGATCACTACGTGCGATAAACGTATCGATATCATCTTTTAAGAACGTCTGAGCGAGTACTGGGTCAGCACCGTTTGAACGTAAGTAACTCGCTGCATCAAACGTACGACTACCTGTACGTAACGTATAGTTTCTCGTATCGACGATAATACCCGTCAACATAATCGTCGCTTCTAAACGTGACATTTTATGTTCTTGATACTGATACTCAAGTAGCTCTGCGACAAGTTCACATGCACTAGATGCATATGGTTCCATGTACACAAGTAGTGGGTTAGAAATCATTTCATCCGCACGTCTATGGTGGTCGATAACAACTTTACGCGTTGCTTTATTTAAAATATCGGTATCGAGCACCATCGATGGTCGATGCGTATCAACGACGACGACTGTCGTGCCTGGCGTCATTAAGTCAAATGCATCTTCTGATGAAATAAATGTTTCATATATATGTTCGTGGTCACGTACTTCGTTCATCATACGTGTTAACGTATCGTCTAAGTCTGACTCATTTAATACAATATGTGCATCGATTCCGTTTGATTTTGCGATTTTCGCAACACCAATACTCGCACCGATTGAGTCGACGTCAGGATTTTTATGCCCCATAATTAAGACATTTTCACCTTCAAGTAACAAGTCACGTAGGGCATGCGCCATAACACGAGCTTTTACGCGTGTACGTTTTTCCATCGGATCTGTTTTACCACCATAAAAACGTGCTGAACCGTTCACTGCTTTAATTGCTACTTGGTCACCACCGCGTCCGAGCGCTAAGTCTAACGCAGATTGTGCGAGTTGTCCGATTTCAATGTAATCTGTCGATCCTTCACCAAGACCAATAGATAACGTAACCTGTGCGCCCATTTCTTGAGTAGATTCACGCACTTTATCGAGTAGTTGAAAACGTGTGTCCTCGACCGCTTCAAGACTGACATTTTCCATAACAATCATAAAACGGTCATTTGAAAATCTACGAATGTACACATGGTGTTCTTCAGCCCATTCGTTAATCGTTGACATAATGAGATTATTTAACTCACTTTTTAAGTTTTCTGTCATGTTTTGAGTGACATCATCATAGTTATCTAGAAACAAAATACCAATGACAGGTTTTCTATCATCAAGTTTTTTTCTTAATTTCTTTTCATTTGTAATATCAATAAAATGAAGCATCGATAACTCTTCTTCATAAAAAACTTTGTATGACTTACCTTCATAGACTGTTTCCGTCTGAGTTAAATTGTTTGTTTTAATCATCGTTAACAAATTCGGAAATACTGTATTAATCGGTTCGTTATACAGTTCTTCTGGCATTTTCTCTTCCATGTAGGCGTTCATCCATATAATTTCGTCGTCATCATTAATCATAATCATGCCGACTGGCATATGGTCTGCCGTATACTCTTTTCCTTTTGCGATATCATCTGCTAGCACTCTTAAATTTTTCTCTGATAATGTTAGCCAACGGTTGGCATATATATATACGAGTGCTAATAAAATCCCACTTACTAAGAAACTCAGTACTCCAAAACTAAAGTGGTTGATAAATATAAATGTACTCAATATCACGATGTGTAAAAGAATAATACTAAACGGAATGAGTATGAGTTTTTTATCGAGTACTTTAAACATGTGCTATTTCCCCCCTGTCTCAATACGTCGTCTAAATCTAAATAACATATCTATAAATCCAACAAATAATGTAATTGGTTTAAGAATGACTGAAACAATCATAATGAGTACGATCCATACAATGTTAAGTTCTTTATGTTTTAAAAAGTATAAAACAAATGCTAAACCATGTATGTATATAATCCACTCTAAAATTACCATTGAGTTCATGACAATCGCATAAACTGCATCACCTAACGTATTTTGAAATAGCGTTAAGATCATAAATCCAAAATAAATATAAGCGATATTTCTCGGGAAAACCCATTTACTAAATGGTACATATGTCCAAAGTTGAGATTTGTCTGTGACTAATACTCGAATCATTAGTACCGTATAGAGTGCAATCACAAAACTCACTACAAAAAATTGCGATGGAATTAATGTGAAAAATCCTTTTACAGATTGAATAATCATTTCTGTATCAAATGTTTGACCAGTAATGCTCGATACGTCATTTAATTGTTCTGTGTACCACGCAATCATTCGTGACTCTATATTTCCAAAAGATGGTATTACCTTAAATGCTTGAAGAATAAGCACACTAGATAACGATAGTATACCCATTAAAAACGTTAAATATGTAAGTGTAACTTCTTGTGTGAAACGTTGCTTCAACGTACCTTCAAGTAATAAGACTGAACACACGATAACGATAAACATCACAAATGATAGTATTGAAAATCCGTATAGTGTTGGAATCCATATGATGAAAACCGTTATAAAGAATGTACGATCAGATTTGAACTTAATATCTAATAATAAATAGATAACAAACGGAACGATTAAAAATCCGAGTATAAATGTAAAGTCAGTAAGTATAAATAATATTAAACTCACAGCGATTGCTGATACGACTTTTAAATAAGGTATATCTTGTTTCAAAATTACACACCCTAAGCTTATAAAAATATGCTCCTATGAAATAGGAGCATTCAATAATATTATTATACCTTTTCGATGATAGATTGACCACCCATGTACGGTCTTAGTACCTCTGGGATAGTTACTGTCCCATCTTCATTTTGATAATTTTCAATAATTGCTGCCATCGTACGTCCAACAGCTAAACCACTACCGTTTAACGTGTGTACATATTCAGGTTTTGAATCTTTGTCACGCTTGAAGCGGATGTTTGCACGGCGTGCTTGGAAATCTGTCATATTTGAAATTGAGCTAATTTCTCTGTAGTCACCGTATTGTGGTAACCAAACTTCAACGTCATACGTTTTTGCTGAACCAAATCCGATATCACCCGTACATAAAATAACTGTGCGGTGTGGGATTTCTAATAAGTTTAAAATATTTTCAGCATGACGTGTCATTTCTTCTAACACTTCAAATGAATCTTCTGGCTTTTCAAAGCGCATCATTTCAACTTTATTAAATTGGTGAAGTCGGATAAGTCCTCTCGTATCACGACCAGCTGAACCCGCTTCACTACGGAAACATGCTGTAGCTGCTGCAAACTTTGTCGGCACATCTTCACTTTGTAAGATTTCATTCGCAAAATAGTTTGTTAATGTTACTTCTGAAGTTGGAATAGTGTACATTGATTCATCTTGAATTTTAAATAAATCCTCTTCGAATTTTGGCAACTGTCCTGTTCCGTACATTGCGTCTCCACGAACGATTTGTGGTGTCATCATTTCTTTATAACCATTTTCTCTATGGACATCTAACATAAAGTTAATTAATGCACGCTCTAAACGTGCACCTTCACCTGTTAAATATACAAAACGTGAGCCTGATACTTTTGATGCACGTTCAAAATCAGCCATTTTAAGCTCTTCAAGAAGTTCCCAATGCGCTTTTGGTTCAAAGTCAAATGTTTTCTGTTCACCTGTACGACGTACTTCAACGTTTTCTGAGTCATCTTTACCAACAGGTACTTCATCGTCAATTAAATTTGGAACACGGTCTAAACGATAGTGTAATTCGTATTCGACTTCTTTTAACTCATTATCGATTTCAGAAATACGTTTACCGACTTCTTGCATTGCTTGAATATCCGCATCTGCATCTTCTTTGTTACGCTTTTTTTCTGCGATGTTTTGAGATACGCTATTACGTTCTGCTTTTAACTCTTCTGTTTCTTTTAATAACGTACGGCGTTTTTCATCGTACTCAATAATCTCATCGATAATGACTGGATCCATTTCACGTTTTTTTGTTTTGTCTTTTACAATGTCTGTGTTGTTACGAATAAACTTAATATCTAACATTTATTTTCCTCCTAAATTTACTTGTAGATACAAAAACCACGCCCCAATATACAAAAGGGACGTGGTTATATACGCGTTGCCACCCTAATTACATACGTTTAACGTATGCATCTCATTTTAAAACGAAGTGAACTTCGTTTACTTGCTGTAATAGAGATAGAAATTCACATCGCTTACTAACTATTCTCACCAACCATAGTCTCTCTAAAAGTAGGGCGAATGTTACTGCATCTCACAAGTAAATTTTATTTGATTACTTTTATTATAATAATTTTCTTCGTTATTTTCAATAATGACTATAGGTTAAGTCCAGGTTGCTCAAAAACGACTTGACCATTAGCAATTACTTTTGATGCATGGTTTACACCATAATGATACGGTACGTATTCGTGGTTTGGTGCTTTCCAAATGACGAGGTTCGCATCATCTCCAGCATCTAACGTACCACGATCTGTTTTAATTGCGTGTGCTGCGTTTACTGTTACTGCGTTCCATACTTCTTTTGGTGTCATTCTAAGTTTGATTGCACCGATTGTCATAATCATTTGTAAGTTATCTGTCACACAGCTTCCAGGGTTAAAGTCCGTCGCGAGAGCTACAGCTCCACCGTTATCAATCATTCCACGTGCATCAGCATAATCGTCTTTTCCTAAATAGAACGTTGTACCTGGTAGAAGTACAGCGATTGTGTCGCTATCTTTCAATGCTTTTTTGTCTTTATCTGAAGCGGCGACTAAATGATCTGCACTGACTGCACCTTGTTCGATAGCGAGACCTAAACCACCGAGTGGATCGATTTCATCTGCATGAATTTTTAAATCGTATCCCGCTTCTTTAGCTGCTTCCATATAACGTCTTGACTCCTCAACGCTGAAAACTCCTGTTTCAGTAAATATATCTGCAAAATCAGATAGCTTTTTAATTTCATCGTTTTGAAGTAAATCTGTCATCTCTTGTAAAAATTCTTCGTTTTCTCGGCCTTTAGGTACTGCGTGTGGACCTAAGTACGTATGTTTCATTGTGATTGGAAACTTTTCTTCAAGTGCGTGTGATACTTTTAATTGTTTTAATTCATTTTCTAAATCGAGACCATATCCACTTTTTGATTCTACTGTTAATACACCGTGCTGAATCATACGGATAATGTTTTTCGATGCTTTTTCTAACAACTCATCAAACGATGCTTTTTTAGTCGCTTCAACAGTATTTAAAATACCGCCACCTTGTTCTAAAATCTCTAAATAATCGACACCCTGAATTTTTAACGCTAACTCGTGCTCACGTGATCCACCATGAACGACGTGTGTATGAGGGTCGACTAGAGCAGGTGTGACAAGCTTTCCTTCAGCATCAATTTCTTGATCTGCTGTATAATCATCTGTCTTTTCACCACTATAGATGACTTTACCGTCTTCAATGACGACCATACCGTCTTTCACGATTAATAACTCGTCCATCTCTTTTCCTTTTAATGCACGTGTTGATTTCTTTGGTAATACTAACTCACCAATATTTTTAATAATTGTTGTCGACATTATTTATTCTCCTTTAACATTGGTATATTCATGTTGTATTTTTTCGCTGTTTCGATTGCTATATCATATCCAGCGTCAACATGTCTTACTACTCCCATACCCGGATCTGTAGTTAATACTCTTTCTAATCGTCTCGCTGCTCTGTCTGTTCCATCTGCAACGACGACCATTCCTGCATGTAATGAGTATCCCATACCAACACCACCACCGTGGTGGAATGAAATCCATGATCCTCCTGCTGCCGTGTTCACTAACGCGTTTAATACTGCCCAGTCACCAACTGCGTCACTTCCGTCTTTCATCGACTCAGTTTCACGGTTAGGACTTGCAACTGAACCAGAGTCTAGATGGTCACGTCCAATAACGATTGGTGCGCTAATTTCTCCTGTACGAACCATTTCGTTTAATGCTAACCCCATTTTCGCACGTTCACCGTATCCTAACCAAGCGATACGTGATGGTAATCCTTGGAAATGAATACGTTCTTCAGCCATATCTAACCAACGAATTAACTTTTCATTATCTGGGAATAATTCACGCATTTTTTTATCTGCCGCTTCGATATCTTTAGGGTCTCCAGATAACGCCGCAAATCTAAATGGTCCTTTACCTTCACAGAATAATGGACGAATGAATAGTGGCACGAATCCTCCAAAGTCAAATGCATTTTTTACACCGTAATCATACGCAACTTGTCGAATATTGTTTCCATAATCGAAAACAACTGCGCCTTTTTCTTTAAATCCGAGCATCGCTTCAACGTGTTTTGCCATAGAGGCTGTAGATAACTCAACATACTTTTCAGGATTTTCTTCGCGTAGTTTTTTTGCTTCTTCTAACGAGTATCCTTCAGGTACATAACCGTTTAACGGGTCATGCGCACTCGTTTGGTCTGTAACGACGTCGATTTTCGTATCGCTATTTAAAATTTTAGGTAAAATTTCTGCAGCGTTTCCTAATAATCCAATCGATAAATTACGTCCTTCATCTCTCGCTTCTTCAGCGACTTTTAATGCTTCGTCTAAGTCTTCAATCATGACGTCACAATAGCCCGTTTCAATTCGTTTTTCAATTCGAGATTTGTCGACCTCAACAGTAATCGACACACCATCACAAAACGATACCGCAAGTGGTTGCGCACCACCCATACCACCAAGTCCAGCAGTTAACGTAATCGTTCCTTTTAAACTACCGCCGTAGTGTTGGTTTGCGAGTTCTGCAAATGATTCGTACGTCCCTTGAACGATTCCTTGAGACCCGATATAAATCCATGAACCAGCCGTCATCTGGCCGTACATCATTAACCCTTTTTTATCGAGCTCATTAAAGTGTTCCCAATTTGCCCACTTAGGTACGAGTACTGAGTTAGATAAAAGTACGCGTGGTGCCTCGTCATGCGTCTTAAAAACCGCAACAGGTTTACCAGACTGAACGAGCATCGTTTCATCGTCTTCAAGATTTCTTAACGTATCGACAATCGCATCAAATGCTTCCCAGTTACGCGCTGCTTTACCGATACCCCCGTATACGACTAAATTCTCTGGATGCTCAGCAACCTCAGGTTCTAAGTTGTTATATAACATACGTAAAGCTGCTTCTTGTTCCCATCCTTTACACTCAATTTCTAAACCTTTTTTAGCTCGAATATTTCTTGACATAATTTAACACTCCTTGAAAATTAAAATAGTTCATGACATAAAAAAAAGACCGATTAAATACTTTGAATAGCACGTAATGCGAGTGATAGTTGTTTGATATCATCTGAGAATTTACGGTCTTGGTCGATAAACGCCGCAACTTTTCTATATTCGTCAAATTTCTCTTTCGTTTTTGGTGATAGTTTGTCCACACCACGAATTTCTACAGCACTTAGTGCGATGAACAACTCAGTTGCAAGGACGTTTCGAACGTTTTCCACGATGTCTCTAGCGTGTCTAGCACCAATTGTTCCCATAGAAACGTGATCTTCTTGGTTTCCACTAGACGGTATTGAATCAACAGATGCTGGATGTGCGAGTGTTTTGTTTTCAGAAACTAAACTTGCCGCCATATATTGTAAAATCATTGCACCTGACTGTAGTCCATCTTCTGGACTTAAAAATGCTGGTAATCCGTCGTTTAAATCTGGGTTTACTAATCGCTCGATGCGTCTTTCTGAAATATTTGCAATTTCTGCAACACCGATTTTTAATAAATCCATCGCGATAGCGATCGGTTGTCCGTGGAAGTTTCCACCAGAGTAGACTTCGTTTTCACTAAATATTAATGGGTTATCATTTGCAGCGTTCATTTCAATTTCTAACTTTTCTTTTACATATTTTAACGTTTGGAAACTTGCGCCGTGCACTTGTGGAATACAACGAAGTGAGTATGCATCTTGTACACGTAATTCACCTTGATGTGTAGTCAGTTTTGAGTCTTTTAAATACTCTCTCATTTTTTTCGCAACGTAAATTTGCTCATCGTATCCACGTGCAATGTGAATTTTTTCATCGTATGCGTCTGTAATACCATGTAAACTTTGATGTGTTAAAGATGAAATCCATAAACTATCTTCCATCAGCTTTTCTGCTTCGATATATGTAATGACACCAACTGCTGTCATCGCTTGTGTACCGTTAATTAAAGCGAGACCTTCTTTTGCAGCAAGTTCAATTGGTTCGATTTGTTTTTCTTTTAACACTTCAATAGTCGGAGTCACTTTACCGTCTTTTAACACTTCACCTTCACCAGTTAGTGGAAGTGCCATATGAGATAACGGTGCGAGATCTCCTGAAGCACCTAAAGAACCTTGTTCTGGAATGGCTGGAATAATTCTTTCGTTAATAAATGTTTTTAACTGATCGACGAGAATTGTTCTCACGCCTGAATGTCCTTTTAACATTGTATTTAAACGTAATACCATCATGAGTAGTGCAGTATTTTCACTTAAATAATTTCCAACACCAACCGCATGAGAGCGAATAAGATTTGTTTGAAGCTGTGATGTTTTTTCTTTTGAAATTAAGACGTCACTAAACAGTCCAAAACCTGTTGTAATCCCGTAAATTGTACGTTCATTATCGATGATGTTTTCAACGATTTGTCTTGATGCATGAACTCTTTTATACGCGTCTTCGGTCACTTCAATTTTAGAATTTTCATGTTGTAAAAATGATTTAATATCCTTAATTTCTAAAGCGCTTCCATCTAATTTTAAAACTACCAACTCAATTCCTCCTTAAAACTCTGAATTTAACAACAGTATAACGTTTACATTTTTTAAAATCAAAAAAAGTTGGAGAAAATCTCCAACTTTTAATTTATTCTTCGGTATTTTCTACTTCGTCTTCAATATCCGCTTCAACATCTTTAACAACCGCTACAGTAACAACGTTGTTAGAGTCATCTAAGCGCATTAGACGAACACCTTGAGTACTACGTCCCGTAATCGATACATCACTAATCGCGAATCGAATAATGACACCACGATTTGTAACGACCATTAAATCTTCGTTTCCGTCAACCGCAGCGATAGACTCGAGTTCTCCGATTTTTTCAGTTAAGTAAATCGTTTTAACTCCGAGACCGCCACGTTTCGTTTGACGATACGCACTTTCAATCGTCTGTTTACCGTAACCTTTATTTGTCACGACTAACACGTGTTGATTTTCTTTTAATATATCAATTCCAACGACTTCATCACCTTCACGTAGACGCATTCCAAGTACACCTGCTGCCGTACGTCCCATAGAACGAACGTCGTTTTCATCGAAACGAATGAGTTGTCCTTGTTTAGATCCAATGATTACTTCTGATTGACCGTCTGTAAGACGAACTGCGAGTAATTCATCGTTATCTCTAAACGTAATTGCGATTTTACCGTTACGATTAATACGGTTAAATTCTGATAGTTTCGTACGTTTCACAAGACCATTACGCGTAACGAATAGTAGGTGATAGCCATCCGTATCTCCGTCTTTATCTTTAACCGATAACATCGTCGTGATTTTTTCGTCTTTATCGACTTCAATCATATTAACGATTGGAATACCTTTAGATTGACGCGATAATTCCGCAACTTCGTATCCTTTGAGTCGGTATACACGACCTTTATTCGTAAAGAATAATAAATAATCGTGTGTCGACATCGCTACGATTTTTTCAACGAAGTCATCTTCCACCGTATTCATACCTTGAATACCGCGTCCACCGCGTTTTTGTGCGCGATACGTGTCAGCTGGGAGACGTTTAATATAGTTTTTATGAGATAACGTGACGACGATTTGTTCTTCTGGAATTAAATCCTCATCTTCGATATCTATTGCGCCTGCAGTGATTTCTGTACGGCGCTCATCACCATATTTATCGCGAATTTCAATTAATTCTTTACGGATAAGCTCTAACAGTTTATCTTCAGAATCTAAAATCGCTTGAAGTGATTCGATAGTTTTCATAAGCTCATCGTACTCTGATTGGATTTTGTCGCGCTCTAAACCTGTAAGGCGACGTAATCTCATATCTAATATCGCTTGTGCTTGCTTTTCAGATAAATTAAATTGCTCCATTAAGCCTAATTTAGCTTCTTCATCTGTTTCTGACGCACGAATTAAAGCGATGATTTCATCGATATGATCGAGTGCAATCATGAGTCCTTCTAAAATGTGTGCACGTGCTTTCGCACGATCTAAATCGAACTCTGTGCGTCTTGTTACGACTTCTTTTTGGTGCTCAAGATAGTGATATAACATCTCTTTTAACGTGAGTGTTTGAGGTTCACCATTTACAAGAGCGAGCATGTTGACACCAAACGATAATTGTAGAGGTGTTTGTTTATATAAGTTGTTTAATATAACGTTCGCGTTTTGATCGCGACGAATCTCAATGATGATTTTAACGCCTTCTTGAAGTGACGTTTCATCACGTAAATCTGTAATACCTTCGATTTTTTTATCGCGTACAAGTTCTGCGATTTTTTCGACTAAACGTGCTTTGTTTACTTGGTATGGAATTTCAGAAACGACGATACGTTCTTTACCGTTTTTCATTTCTTCAATCGTACATTTCGCACGCATAATAATCGAACCACGACCTGTTTCATACGCTTTTTTAATACCAGAGCGTCCCATAATCAGTCCTGCTGTTGGGAAATCAGGTCCTTTAATAATATCCATTAACTCTAGCGTCGTAATGTCTGGATTTTCTGAAAGAGCAAGGACACCATTAATAGATTCTACTAAGTTATGTGGTGGTATATTTGTCGCCATACCGACTGCAATTCCTGACGCACCATTGACGAGTAAGTTCGGAAAGTGTGCCGGTAATACGACTGGTTCCCGTTCTGTTTCATCGTAGTTTGGTGCGAAATCGATCGTATTTTTGTTAATATCTCTTAATAGTTCCATCGCGATTTTCGACATTTTTGCTTCTGTGTAACGCTGTGCAGCTGCTCCGTCACCGTCCATTGAACCAAAGTTCCCTTGTCCATGAACGAGTGGATAACGCGTTGAGAAGTCTTGTGCGAGTCTCACCATCGCTTCATAAATTGAAGAGTCACCATGTGGGTGATATTTACCCATTACGTCTCCGACGATACGTGCTGATTTTTTAAACGGTTTGTCGTTCGTCATACCGTTATCATACATACCGTATAAAATTCTACGGTGTACTGGCTTTAATCCGTCTCGAACATCTGGTAACGCACGTGATACGATAACACTCATCGCATAGCTCAAGAAGGAACTCTTCATCGTTTTACTAATATTTACGGGTTGAATATTACTATGTTCAGCCAATTAAATTTCCTCCTTAAACATCTAAGTTTTCTACATATCTTGCGTTTTCTTCAATGAATTCACGGCGTAACTCTACGATGTCACCCATTAACATCTCAAATACTTGGTCCGCTTCAATCGCATCTGACAACTCAACTTGTAAGAGTGTACGATTTTCTTCGTCCATCGTCGTTTCCCATAATTGGTCTGCGTTCATTTCACCGAGACCTTTGTAACGTGAAATTGAGATTTTTGGTGTTTCTGGTAGTGTACGACGTAGTTCTTCAAGCGCTTCGTCATCATAGACATAATGTTTTTTCTTACCTTGCTCCACTTTATAAAGTGGTGGTTGTGCAATGTAAATATATCCTGCTTCAATTAACGGACGCATAAAGCGATAGAAGAACGTGAGTAATAGTGTACGGATATGTGCACCATCAACGTCTGCGTCTGTCATAATAACGACTTTATGATAACGTGCTTTTTCTAAATCAAATTCTTCTCCAATTCCAGTACCGAGCGCTGTGATAATCGCACGAATTTCGTTATTTTCTAATATACGGTCGAGTCGCGCTTTTTCAACGTTTAAAATTTTACCTCGTAACGGTAAAATAGCTTGTACTGTCGAGTTACGACCAGATTTTGCTGAACCACCTGCTGAGTCACCCTCAACGATAAATAGCTCAGAAATACTTGGATCTTTTGATGAACAATCTGCTAGTTTTCCTGGTAAACTTGATACTTCTAAAGCAGATTTACGTCGCGTCATTTCACGTGCTTTACGTGCTGCAACACGCGCATGTTGTGCGGTAATTCCTTTTTCGACAATCATTCTTGCTTCTTGTGGGTTTTCTAGTAAATAACGTTCAAACCCTTCAGAGAATAATTGATCTGTAATCGAACGTACTTCAGAGTTACCTAACTTAGTTTTTGTCTGTCCTTCAAACTGAGGATCTGTATGTTTGATGGACACAACTGCAGTCAGACCTTCTCTAACATCTTCACCTGATAAACGTTCGTCGTTTTCTTTTAAAATATTTTGACTAAATCCGTAGTTGTTTATGACACGTGTTAACGCACGTCTAAATCCTTCTTCGTGCGTACCACCTTCATAAGTGTGGATATTGTTTGCATATGTTAAAACGTTCGATGAAAAACCTCTATGATACTGCATAGATATTTCAACTTCTACGTTTTCTTTGTCACCATCTAGATAGATGACTTCTTCAGTTAAGATTTCTTTATTTTTGTTTAGTTCTTCAACATATGACTTTAAACCGCCTTCATAGTGGTACTCATATGTTTCACCGTCTGATGTACGTTCATCTTTTAGACGAATTGTTAAACCTTTATTTAAAAACGCGAGTTCTTTTACACGTTTTTCGAGTATTTCAACTTCATATTCTTGTGTCTCTGTAAATATTTCAGCATCTGCTTTGAAACGAATAACAGTACCTGTTTTGTTTGTTTTATCGATGACTTCTAAGTCAGCATCAGGCACTCCGCGCGTATAACTTTGGAAATGCACTTTTTTATCTCTATGAACATATACTTCTAATGACTCAGATAAGGCGTTTACTACTGAAGATCCTACACCGTGTAGACCACCAGATACTTTATATCCACCGCCACCGAATTTACCTCCTGCGTGAAGGACTGTTAAAATAACCTCTACCGCAGGACGTCCCATCGATTCTTGAATATCGACTGGAATACCACGTCCATCATCGATAACTTTTACCCAGCCATCTTTCTCTAATATAATGTCGACTGCTGATGCATAGCCAGCGAGCGCCTCGTCAATAGAGTTATCGACGATTTCCCACACTAAATGGTGTAACCCTCTAGAAGACGTCGAGCCGATATACATACCCGGACGTTTTCTTACTGCTTCCAAACCTTCAAGTACTTGTATTTGGGTTGCATCATAAGATTCATGTCTTTGTTCTGCCATTTTGTCACCTTCCGCTATTTTTTAACCGTACCTTCTTCAATCGTGTATAAATTCATTTCATCCATAATTTGATGGTTAATATCACTAATTGAAGTCGTCGTTACAAACGTCTGTACACGGTTACGTATCGACGTTAGTAGGTGTGCTTGACGGTGCTCGTCAAGTTCACTGAGTACATCATCTAACAGTAAAATTGGATACTCTCCAATTTCATTTGCGATAACATCGAGTTCTGCAAGTTTTAAAGACAACGCAGTCGAGCGTTGTTGACCTTGTGAACCGTATGTCTGCACATCCATATCATTAATATAAAACTTTAAATCATCTCGATGTGGACCGATTAAACATTGTCGACGTTCTATTTCGTTATCGATTACAGATGCATAAGTTTCTTTTAAAAACTGTAATCGTTCTTCTTTTTTAAGTTCTAAACATTTAATATTTGGACGATATTCAACTGTTAAATTTTCTTGATTATTTGAAATGTCGCTATGTATTTGTTTTGCATACTCATTTAAGGCTTCAACAAATGCTTCGCGCTTATTAATGATTTCTAATGCTGCTTCAACGAGTTGATCGTTAAAGATTTCGACCATCATTTTATCGACGTGTCTTTCTTTTAAATACAAGTTTTTTTGTTTTAAGACACGTTTATAGTCTGATAAGCTTTGTAAATATATTTTAGAAATTTGACCACACTCTACATCGATAAAGTTACGACGTACTTCTGGTGCACCTTTAACAATCTCTAAATCTTCTGGTGCAAATAATACACAGTTCAGTGCCCCGACATACTGAGATAATTTAGCCATCTCAATATGATTGATTTTTGCACGTTTTCCACTTTTAGAAAGTAAAAGTGATATCGGTATTTCACTAAATCTATTTTGTACATATCCAGAAATTAATGCTTCATCTTGATTCATTCGAATTATTTCTTTATCGCGCGTCGTACGATGACTTTTTGTCGTTGCGAGACAATAGATCGACTCGAGTAGGTTGGTTTTTCCTTGTGCATTCTTTCCGATAAAAACGTTCAACTTGTCGTGAAAGTCGAGTGACAATGACTCGTAATTACGAAAATTTTCTAAATGTATACTAGATAGTTTCATCTACATACTCTATTCGATATACTCCAAACTCACCTAAATCGAGGACGTCACCATGATGAAGCTTTTTACCACGACGATTTTCGGGTTCATCGTTTAAATACACTTCATTCTCTGCAAGAAACCACTTTGCTTCTCCACCAGACTGAATAATAGACTGGTGTTTTAAAAATTGACCGATTGTAATAATTCCATCACTTAATTGAACGATTTCCATCTGTTTTTCCTCCTCGTATTGTTTATATTATACAGTATTTTCGGTGTATTTTCATCTTAATCGCTATTTTAAGGGTCATAGAGGGCTTTTATATTATTTTGTACTCCACCTACTTAATAACAATTAAAAAAGCTATATGCTCATATTTTAAAACATGAGGCATATAGCTTATAAATTTAGTAAGTTCTAATTGGTAAAATTAATTGAACAACATCGTTTGATGTACTTGATTGAATCGTAAATGGTTTCATCGTTCCAAAGAACTCAATTGAAACTTCTTCTTCAGGGATTGCACGTAGCGCGTCCATCATATATCTTGAGTTGAATGAAATTTGTAGCGGTTCACCTTCTAAATTTAGTGCACCGACTTCTTCTTCTACGTTTCCAATTTCTGGACTATTTGACGATAAAAGAACACGACTATTGTCGATTGTCATTTTAATCGCGCTATTTCCACCCTCAAGTGCAAGTAATGACACTCGGTCAATCGCTTTTAAAAATTCATTATTATTGATTACTAACTTTGTCTCGAAGTTTTCTGGGAACAATCTTGACGTGTCAGGATAATTTCCTTCTAGTAAACGAGAGATAAATCTTAAATGACCGTATTTAAATAATACTTGGTTTTGTGAGAAGTTAATTTCCACATCTTCTTCACTATCTTCGATAATTTTATTTAGTTCGTGTAATGCTTTACCAGGAATAATCGCATTACTAATTTCGATAGAGTTTTCTTTGTCATTTAACTTACGTAGCGCAAGTCTATGTGAATCTGTCGCTGTAAAATGCAGTGACTCATCAAAGAATTGCCAGTTAACACCTGTTAAAACTGGGCGAGTTTCTGAACTTGATACTGCAAAGTTTGTCTCGTTAATAATCGTTTTTAAAACAGATGCTGCGATTTTAATACTTTCTTCGTTATTCACTTCAGGAAGTAGTGGGTAGTGATCTGGATTTGATCCACTAATGACGAAATTAGATTTACCTCCACTCAATTGAATTCCAAATTGATCTGTTGATTTTAATTGGACGTAATCTCCATCTAATTTTTTAACGATATCTGTGAAAAATCTTGCAGGTAAGACTGCTTCACCAGGTTCAGTAACTGTTAAAATTTCTTCGTTATCTACTTCTGTTGGAATTGTGATTTCGATTGAAATCTCTCCGTTACTTCCTATTAGTACTAATTTGTCAGAAGATACTTCTACTTTAATTCCTGACAAAATAGGAAGCGTTGTACGATTTGATATTGCTTTTAATACGTCGTTTAGTTGTTCTGTGAAATAAGCACGTTGAATTTGTATTTGCATATGATAACTCCTTTTATTCTATATATTATATATAAAAATAGTAAAAGTCGTAGTAGGCACTGTGAATATGTGGATAAGTGGAAAACACGTTGATATATCAAAGTTATTCACATGTGTATAAACTGTTGATATTAGTGTACCATTTATCCACATTACTCACATAATATTAACCGAGTTTATTTTCGATTTCTTTTAATTCCTCTACGAATTCTTCGTCAGTTTGTAGTAATTTAGAAATTTTTTCGTGCGCATGAATAACCGTCGTATGATCTCTACCGCCAAAAATCTCTCCAATTTTTGGTAAAGAGTTATCTGTGAGTTCACGCGATAAATACATTGCGACGTGTCGTGGAAATGCGATAGAGCGCGTTCTTTTTTTAGAACTAAAATCATCTATTTTAATGCTGTAATGTTCAGCGACAACTGCTTGTATATCTTCTATACTAATTTTTCTTTGTTTTGGCTCTTTGACAATATCTTTTAGAGCTTCCGCAACAACTTCTGGAGACATTTCTTGATTTGTTAGTTTTGCGTATGCTGCGACTCGTGTTAAGGCACCTTCTAGTTCACGAATATTCGTATCAATTTGATTTGCGATGTACAGCATCGATTCTTTTGGAATGACGACGTTTGCTTCTTCACATTTTTTCTTTAATATTGCAATTCTCGTTTCAAGGTCAGGTGGAGTAATATCTGTAATTAACCCCCAACCAAATCGTGATCGTAATCTATCTTCTAATGTAGGGATTTCTTTTGGCGTACGATCACTTGTAATTACGATTTGTTTATCTTCATCATGAAGTGCGTTAAATGTATGGAAGAACTCTTCTTGTGTTTGCTCTTTTCCTGCTAAAAATTGAATGTCATCGATTAATAAGACATCAATATTTCGATATTTATTTCTAAATGCTTCAGGTTTGTTATCACGAATCGAGTTGATAAAATCATTCGTAAAACGTTCGCTTGATAGGTATGCGACTTTAGCATCTGGACGTGTTTTTTGAATATAGTTACCGATTGCGTGCATTAAATGGGTTTTCCCTAATCCAACACCACCATATATAAATAGTGGGTTATATGCTTTTGCAGGTGCTTCAGCGACTGCGAGTGAAGCAGCATGTGCAAATCGATTTCCATTTCCAATAACAAATGTATCGAATGTGTTTTCTTCGTTAATATTAAATACACGTTCTTCAGTAGGTTCAACTGGTTTTTCATCTTTAACTATAGATGAATTTACTGATTCTTCACCAGCGACAATGAGTGTAATCTCAGGCGATTCACCGACTACTTTAAAAATAGATTCTGCAATGAGATCTTTATAATGATCTTCTAGCCAGTTACGATTGAATTCTGAACTTGATTCAATCACTGCATTTTCTTGAGAAAGTTCTACTAATTTTAAGTCTGCGAACCAAACACCAAAACTTGCACTAGACACATTTTGTTCGATTTCATCTAAAATCTTTTTCCAAATTTCTCCTAAACCATCCATAAATTTAACCTCACTTTTAAGATAATTCACATACTGTGGATAAAAATATAAACAATGGTGATAAAAGTTATCCACAACCTTTCCACAAATGTGGATAAAACACTTATGTTTTTAGTTATTCACATAGAATTCAATAAAAATTATAATAGATAAACGTTAATATATCAATGTTCCAACAAAAGTATCCACAAATCCACAAGTTATCCACATAAATAATTAAATGTGTGTTATTTTGTGTATAAGTTATGCACAATGTGGTGGAAAACTAAAATTCATTGAAAAGTTATCCACATTTTTACGAAGAAAACATCTAATTTAATCTGTTAGAATACGTAATAATGCCAAAAAAATAATTGAAATGGTATTTGGATTCTGTTATTATGTAGTAGTTGCTAAAATTATTGACAGAAAAATTCATATAGCATTGGATTACATGGAGGTGTAGTTATGCCTAAACGTACGTATCAACCAAATAAACGCAAGCGTTCAAAAGTACACGGATTTCGTGCGAGAATGAGTACTAAAAATGGACGTAAAGTACTTGCGCGTCGCAGAAGAAAAGGTAGAAAAGTATTATCTGCATAATATGAAGATCATCTAGTCATAGGTGATCTTTTTTTGTGTCAATTCATAAAGTGTCATATCATGTCTATATTTTGTATAATATGTAATCATAAAGAGGTACAGTTGTATGAAAAAAGAGTATCGTATTAAAAAACAAAAAGATTTTCAGTATGTCTTTAAAAAAGGTAAGTCTGTTGCGAATCGACAATTCGTTATTTATACGAAAGAAAAGTCTGATGAAACACATTTTAGACTCGGTATCAGTGTTTCGAAAAAATTAGGCAATGCCGTAAAAAGAAATCAAATTAAACGTCGAATCCGCGCATTTTTCACTCAACATAAAGACACACTTAAAACAACAGAATACATTGTGATTGCAAGACAGCCTGTTAAAGATATGGACTATCACGACATTGAAAAGTCTTTATTACACGTTTTGCGAATCGCAAAATGCATAAAATAATGGAGGATAGACACATGTATAAAGTTTACAGAGGTGAAACTGTAGAAGACGCGCTGCAAAAAGGTTTAAACGATTTAAATGTCGAAGAGTCAGACATCAGTATTGACGTACTACAACAAGGTTCTAAAGGTTTCTTAGGTTTAATGAAAAAAGAAGCTGAAGTTAAACTTACGATTATTAATCCGGAGTTAAAACAATTAAATACAATTGAAGCAGTTCAAATGAGGCACCTGGAAGATTCTATAGAAGAAACTACAGAATTAGAGGTTACTGAACAAGAATTTGTAGAAGAAGAGACAGACGTTAATCAAGTAGATACTGTCGAAGAAGTTGTAGATATGAAAGAAGATACTGTTGAACAACACGAAGAGCAATTAGACGATTCATATGAAGAGACTGATGTACAAACTCCGAAATTTACGTTCGATGAAGCAGTCGAAAGTACAGCGAATTATATTCAATCTGTTGTTAATGAAATGGGTATTTCTAACTATACAGATTATACAGTCGACGATCGTACAGTAATGATTAACGTATTTGCAGATAAAGCGGCAAAAGTCATCGGTAAACGTGGATCGACATTAAATGCGTTAAGTGAAATTGGCCAGCATTACTTCAATAGAATATATAAAGGTTACGGAAGAATTATTATCGATACAGAAAACTATCGCGAAAAACGCGAAGAAATACTTGAAAATCTTGCGATTAATATGTCGAAAAAAGCAGTACGTACAAACCTACCAGTACACTTAGAACCGATGCCAGCATATGAAAGAAAGATCATTCATAACGCTCTTTATAACGTTACAAACATCAAAACTTACTCAGCTGGTAAAGAACCAAATCGTCATATTGTTATTGAAAGAGAATAGAGGGATAATCCAATGAAATTTGACACAATTTCGAGTATATCAACACCGGTTGGTGAAGGAGCCATCGCAATTGTCAGACTTTCAGGAGATGAAGCAATCGCCATCGCAGACCGACTATATAAAGGTAAAAAGAGTTTAAAGGAAGTAGACTCTCATACGATCAATTACGGTCATATCGTCGATCCAAAAACGAACGAAGTAATCGAAGAAGTAATGGTAGCCGTTATGCGTGCACCAAAAACATATACACGTGAAGATATCGTTGAAATTAACTGCCACGGTGGTATTCATACAATAAATCATATCCTTCAGTTAACATTACAAAATGGCGCTGAAATGGCAGAGCCGGGAGAGTTTACAAAACGTGCATTTTTAAATGGACGTATTGATTTATCTCAAGCAGAAGGAATTATGGATTTCATACGATCAAAGACAGATGACGCGTCTAAAATTGCGAACCAACAAATGCAAGGACGCTTAAAAGAGTATATTGAACATTTACGACAAGAAATATTAGTAGTACTTGCTCAAGTTGAGGTTAATATCGATTATCCAGAGTATGATGATGTCGAAGAAGCAACGACGCGTCAATTACTCGAAGCATCGCGCACGATTAAAACAGAAATCGAGGACCTATTAAAATCATCACGTGAAGGACGTATTTTACGTGAAGGATTAAATACAGTAATCGTCGGAAAACCAAACGTTGGTAAAAGTTCTTTATTAAACTATCTCATTCAAGATAACCGTGCAATCGTTACTGATATCGCAGGAACAACGCGAGATATTTTAGAGGAATACGTCAACGTCAATGGTATTCCGTTAAAACTCACAGACACTGCAGGCATTCGTGAAACAGAAGATATCGTTGAGAAAATCGGTGTCGAACGTTCACGTGAAGCGTTACAAAATGCAGAATTAATACTTTATCTATTAGATCATACGACTGGTTTTTCAGAAGAAGATAAAGATATATTAAACAATTTAAAAGAGCGTAACGTCATCATTATCGTCAACAAGACAGATTTAGAAGGTACAATTGATATCGATACTTTAAAATCAGATTATGATTTTCCTGTCGTGTTAACTTCTGTTACAGAGGGCACAGGGATTAAAGATTTAGAAGAAAGTATTAAAGAGTTATTCTTTAGTGGTGGTATTTCGATACAAGATTCAACTTACGTATCAAATAATCGTCATATTCATCTACTAGAACAAGCGCATAGAAGTATTATTGATGCGATCGAAGCTGCTGAAATGGATATTCCAGTAGATATGATCCAAATAGATTTAGTAAAAACGTGGCAATTACTCGGAGAAGTAATTGGTCAAGATGTTTCAGAAGAATTGATTGATCAGCTATTTAGTCAATTCTGTTTAGGAAAATAGGAGGAAAAATTATGGAGCATAATAAATACGATTGTATCGTCGTCGGTGCAGGACATGCGGGTATTGAAGCGGGACTTGCAACGGCTCGTAAAGGGTTAAAAACTTTAATGCTGACAATCAACCTAGATAATATTGCGTTTATGCCATGCAACCCGTCAGTAGGGGGTCCAGCTAAAGGTATCGTCGTAAGAGAAGTGGATGCTCTTGGCGGAGAAATGGCAAAAGTTGTCGATAAAACAAATATTCAAATGCGTATGTTAAATACGGGTAAAGGACCTGCAGTTCGTGCATTACGCGCACAAGCAGATAAATTAGATTATCAAAAAGTGATGAAGCAAGTATTAGAAGATGAAGAAAATCTAGATATCCTTCAAGCGATGGTCGATGCTTTAATTATCGAAGATGATGTCGTAAAAGGTGTCCGCACTAATATTAACACTGAATATTATAGTGATGCAGTGATTATCACGACAGGTACATTTTTACGTGGAGAAATTATTTTAGGAAACTTAAAATATTCTTCAGGACCAAACCATCAAATGCCTTCATTAAAACTTGCAGATCAATTAAAAGAACTAGGATTTGAAATCGTTCGTTTTAAAACAGGTACACCGCCACGCGTGAATTCAGACTCAATCGATTACGAGGAAACTGAAATTCAACCTGGTGACGATGTACCACGTGCATTTAGTTATGACACAACAGAATTTAATATGAATCAACTCCCATGTTGGCTGACTCACACGAATGAATTTACACACGAAATTATAAACGATAACTTACATCTTTCAGCAATGTATTCTGGACTTATTGAAGGTACAGGGCCGAGATATTGTCCATCTATCGAAGATAAAATCGTCCGATTCAACGATAAACCACGTCACCAAATATTCTTAGAGCCTGAAGGTAGACATACAAAAGAAGTCTATGTACAAGGGTTATCTACGAGTATGCCAGAACATGTACAACAAGAAATGTTAAAGACAATTCCTGGACTTAAAAATGCACGTATGATGCGTACAGGTTACGCAATTGAATACGATGCGGTCATACCGACACAATTATGGCCAACACTTGAAACTAAAAAAATAGAAAATTTATTTACAGCAGGACAAATTAATGGAACAAGTGGTTATGAGGAAGCGGCTGCACAAGGTATTATCGCGGGTATTAACGCAGCAAACAAATTACTTGGTAAAGAACCATTAATTTTAAGTCGTACAGATGCGTATATCGGTGTGTTAATCGATGACCTAGTAACAAAAGGAACAGAGGAACCATATAGATTATTAACGTCTCGTGCAGAACACCGTTTAATTTTACGTCACGACAATGCAGATTTACGATTAACTGATATTGGATACCGTGAAGGACTTATATCAGAAGAGCGTTATGAGAGATTCCAAAGTAAAAAAGCAAGAATTGAAAATGAACTTGAAAAACTCGAATCGATTCGTATTAAACCAAATGAACATACGCAGTCTATTATTGAAAATAAAGGTGGATCTCGATTAAAAGACGGTATTCTCGCTAGAGATTTACTGCGTCGTCCAGAAATGAATTACGATGATATTATGGAAATTCTAAACGAAGAATCCGTACTTTCACCTGAAGAGAAAGAACAAATTGAAATTCAAATTAAATACGATGGCTATATTAAAAAATCTTTAACGCAAGTTGAAAAAATGAAGCGTATGGAAAGTAAACGTATTCCAGATAATATCGACTACGATCAAATTCATTCACTTGCGTCAGAAGCGCGCGATAAGTTAAAAGAAGTAAGACCGTTAGATCTCGCACAAGCGTCTAGAATTTCTGGCGTTAACCCAGCAGATATTTCTATCTTACTCGTTTATATCGAACAAGGGAAAATAGCGAAAATACAAGATTAAAGGCTTATTTAAGCCTTTTTTCTTAAATTCAGAGGGATAATGATGACAAGAGAAGAGTTTATAAGTTATTTAAAAGACGAAGGTATTGAAGTGACAGATTATCAGCTCGAACAATTCGATATATACTTTAAAATGTTAGTCGAATGGAACGAAAAAATGAATTTAACAGCAATTACAGATGAAGAAGAAGTGTATGAAAAACATTTCTATGACTCAATTACGCCGTTATTTTACTTAGATATCGAAGAAGGTGCATCAATTTGTGATGTTGGTGCAGGTGCAGGGTTCCCCTCATTACCGATGAAAATCATTCGTCCAGATTTAAAAATAACGATCGTCGATTCATTAAAAAAGCGTATTACTTTTTTAAATGAATTAACAGCAAACTTAAAATTAGATAAAATTACATTAGTACATGACCGTGCAGAAACATTCGGTCAACATGGTCAACGACATATGTTTGATATCGTAACAGCACGTGCAGTTGCACGCTTAAATGTATTACTAGAATTATGTTTACCACTCGTTCGTACAGGTGGGCGTTTAATCGTATTAAAAGGTCAAAAGGCAGAAGAAGAATTAAGAGAAGCGGAATTTGCTTTAGAATTACTTGGTGGAGAATTGAGTCAAGTGTTCTCGTTATCATTACCACATGAAAATAGCGAGCGTTATATTATCGAATTCGATAAAAAACGAAAAACTCCGAGAGATTTCCCGAGAAAACCAGGTACACCGAATAAAAAACCATTAGTAAAGTAAAGGAGGAATCACGTTGAAAAAGCCATTTTCAAAGTTATTTAATCTACTCGATAAAACGGATCGTCACGTTGAAGATAAGATTGAAAAAATACCGGTTGAAAAAATCGTACCGAACAGATTCCAGCCGAGAAAAGTATTTGATAACAAATCGATCAAAGAACTTGCCGATTCTATTGAAGTTCATGGTCTACTTCAACCGATTACGTTACGACCAATCGAAGAAGGTATGTATGAAATTATCGCAGGCGAACGCCGTTTTAGAGCAATAAAATCATTACATTTTGAAAATGTCGAATCGATTATTCGCTATTTTACAGATCAAGAAGCAGCAGTTATAGCGATTATTGAAAATATTCAACGTGAAGACTTATCTCCTTACGAAGAAGCACTTGCATATAAAGACTTATTATCTATGGATGACATTACACAAAAGGATCTCGCGCATTCACTTGGAAAAAGTCAGTCCTTTATCGCGAATAAATTACGATTATTAAAGCTATCATCACCCGTTATAACGGCGTTACAAAATAATGATATAAGTGAAAGACACGCGAGGGCAATGCTTTCTTTAGATAACGCTATGCAGTACGAAGTGTTAGAAAAAGTAAAAGACAAAGATTTAACCGTTAAAGATACCGAGCAGCTCGTTAAAAACCGTTTGAAACAAAAAGAAACGCAAATTAACTTTAATGATGACATGACATTTCTCATGAATGATTTAGATAATGAAATTCAAAAAATTAAACGTCACGGTCATGAAGTGTTATGTGAAAAAACAGAAGATGAAGATACGTATATCATTAATATAAAAATTAAAAAGTAGGAGAGATGCAGAAATGAGTCGTATAGAAAGTATTCGTGTTTCTGACATCAAACCGAATCCATATCAGCCGAGACTGCATTTTGACGAAAAAGAGTTAAATGCATTAAAAGTTTCTATACAAGAAAACGGACTACTTCAACCGATTATTGTGCGTCAAACTGTTATCGGGTATACGTTAATTGCTGGAGAGAGAAGATGGCGTGCGTTTAAAGCGTTAAACTTAGAAACTATCGATGCGATTGTCAAAGAAATGTCAGATGAAGAAATGATGACATATGCGATAATTGAAAACTTACAACGTGAAGATTTAGATCCATTTGAGGAAGCGATGAGTTACAAAAAATATATGGAAACGTTGAATCTCAATCAATCAGAAACGGCTAAAAAGCTTGGTAAATCGAGATCATATATCGCGAACATGATTCGTTTATTAAATTTACCTCATTCAGTAATACAACTTATACAAGATGGTAAACTAACAACAGCACACGGACGAACATTACTCAGTTTAAAAAATCAGTTACATATTGAAGAAATCGCTAAACGAATTGTCGATGAAAAGTGGAATGTTCGTGAGACAGAACGTTTTGTACGTAAATTCGAAGCGACTAAAAAAACAGAAAAGAAATATGTCGAAAAACCCGCACCAATCGCACGTGTGGAACAGTCCTTAAAACGACGGTTAGGTACGGATGTCGATATTAAACAAGTCGGCAAAAAGGGACAAATTGTTTTATCTTTTACGAGTGTTGAAGAGTATAAGCGACTCGTCACATTACTGAGTGAAATAGGAGAGGATTAAATGATTCTAAAATGGCTAACGTTGATGGCAGTCGAAGCGATCGATACACCATTAGATACGAGTTTTTTAGATACGATATGGAAAAAAATCACATCTGTAGAACTATGGGTTAACGTTGGAGAACGTGTATTATGGTCAATTTTTATAGTCATTTTAGGGATGATTATTATAAAAATTGTCAATCGGATTATCGAAAATTTCTTACTAAAAAAAATATCGCTACGTCCTGGTAAAGCACAAATTAGTTTAAAGCGTAATAAAACACTTCTAAGTATGTTACAAAATAGCGTGACGGTATTTGGATGGTTCGTTATTGTCGTGACAATATTAGAAATATTTAACATACCTGTTGGAACACTACTCGCTGGGGCAGGGATTGCTGGTTTAGCAATCGGTTTTGGTGCACAAAGTTTAGTTAAAGATATGATTACTGGGTTCTTTATCATTTTAGAAAATCAGTTCGACAAAGGTGACTTTGTTAAATTTACTAATCAAGGATCACCAATTGCAGAAGGACAAGTCGTATATCTCGGACTGAGAAGTTCGAAAGTTTTAGGTTATAACTCTGAAATGTATATGGTGCCAAATGGTACAATAGGAGAAGTTGTGAATTTTTCTAAAGAAAATTCGATTGCGTTCTTAGAGTTTTACTTACCGATTGACACAGATATTAGTCGAGTTGAGAGATTATTAAGTGTATATGTTGAAGAAAATTGGCAGAAAAATGAAAGTATCGTAGAACCACCACAATTACTCGGTGTTCAAGATTTCATTAGTGGTCAATTACAATATAGAATCATGTTTATTACGCGTCCAATGGAACAATTCCAGGTGCTACGTGATTATCGTAAAAATATTCAAACACTTCTTAAAAACAATGAAATTATTCTCGGTGTTCCATCTGTGGAATTTAATGAAGAAAAGAAGTAAAGAGGTTAATATATGAGTAAAGAATTCCAGCTTGGCAGTATTGTTGAGATGAAAAAACCACATCCATGTGGAAATAATGAATTTAAAGTCACGCGTCTTGGTGCAGATATCAAAATTAAATGTACAGCGTGTGATCGTACGATTATGTTACCGAGACCAGAGTTTATAAAACGTATAAAGCATGTCAAACAATTTTAATTTGAGGAGAGAAAATAATGGCATTAACAGCAGGAATCGTCGGATTACCAAACGTTGGTAAATCTACTTTATTTAACGCAATTACTAAGGCAGGGGCACTTGCTGCGAACTATCCATTCGCAACAATCGACCCAAACGTCGGAATCGTAGACGTACCAGATGAAAGACTTGATAAGTTAACTGAAATCGTCGTACCAAAAAAGACAGTCCCAACAGCATTTGAATTTACAGATATCGCAGGTATCGTAAAAGGTGCATCAAAAGGGGAAGGTTTAGGTAACAAGTTCTTATCTCACATCCGTGAAGTAGACGCAATTTGTCAGGTCGTTCGTGCATTCGATGACGACAACATTACACACGTTTCAGGTAGAGTCGATCCAATTGATGACATCGAAGTAATTAATATGGAGTTAATTTTTGCAGACTTAGAAAGTATCGAAAGACGCTTACCACGTGTTGAAAAAATGGCGCGTCAAAAAGATAAGGACGCAATGTTTGAAACAGATGTATTAACTAAAATTAAAGTCGCACTTGAAGAAAACAAACCAGTACGCTCAGTTTCACTGACAGCTGAAGAAAAAGCAGTTGTAAAACATTTAAACTTCTTAACACAAAAGCCAATTATATACGTGGCAAACGTTGCTGAAGATGAATTAGCTGATTTAGAAAAAAACGAATATTTAAAGAAAATCATCGATTACGCAAAAGCGGAAGATGCACAAGTTGTACCAGTATCTGCGCGTGTCGAAGAAGAAATGGCAGTACTCGACGATGAAGATAAGAACGAATTTTTAGAAGCACTCGGCCTTGAAGAATCAGGACTTGATAAATTAATTCGTCAAACATACGACTTATTAGGACTTGCGACATACTTCACAGCGGGCGTTCAAGAAGTACGCGCATGGACGTTTAAAAAAGGAATGACTGCACCAGAATGTGCTGGAATTATCCATACAGATTTCCAAAAAGGATTTATCCGTGCGGAAGTAATGAGTTACGATGATCTCGTAGAACTAGGAAGTGAAGCGGCTGTAAAAGAAGCGGGTAAATCACGATTAGAAGGAAAAGATTATATTATGCAAGACGGAGACGTCGTGCACTTTAGATTTAACGTATAAAAACTAGTCAATAACTGCATCACTAAATGATGCAGTTTTTAATTTATTAATTTTAAATGTAGGTTTATAATAATTATAAATTTATAGAGGGGTGATTGTGATAAGAAAAATTATAAAATTCGTTTCAGTAATAATTTTGAGTATTTTACTAATTAGCCAGGATTATAAGTATTCTTTTGCGCAAAACCAACAACCAAATTTACATAAATTCAAAATTGAAGAAGACATATCTGTTTATTCTAAAAATGAACATTTAAAAGGACTTGACAATGGCGCAGGTGCTATCGCAAGAAGTCTTGGATATTCACGTACAAATTACTTATCACACGGACAAAGAGTTTATAAAAGTAATAAAAATAAAACTCCTCTCTACATTACTAGAGATATAGACTCACATAGTGGAGGCTACTGGAAAGGTGCTAAAACTGTAAAAAATCTTCAAAGTAAAAAAACTAGAGACGGTACTTATGATAAAAATCTTAGACGTCTGGGTGATTAAATGAATACACCATTTAACATTGATCTTAGTCAAACCAACATTAGTCCTTACCTGCATGCAAGAAAAACAAATAGAGTAAGATTCGATTTTGATTGTGTAAATGAATATATTTTTAACTTTATTATAAGTTTATTTAAAGAAGATGAATCCTTTCATATCTTTTATCTAGACAGTTACTCAATTAATGGATTATCACGAGAAATATTAAATTTAAAATTAAAAAGTTATATGGATGCGTTTAAGAATAAACATGATTTTAAACTAAAACAAGTGAACTATACAGAAGAGGACGACTTAATTGAATATATTTTTGCTGAAATTAAAAATGTAAGTCCTGAGGTAATTCGTTATTATTATCAATATATGAAATCATTAGATGCTGAAGATAATTATCTTTATTTTTATAATAAAAATTTCATTGTTTATATAACTACAGATGTATTGGATGTTGTGAGTAGTGATAAGGAATTTATTAAACGTATAAAACATTCAATTATTTCATATGATAAATATTATGAGTGATTTAATAGTTAAATATAAAAGAATATCTCACATTAACAATTGTATTTCGTAAACCTAACTGGTATAATATCTGATTGTGAGTAATGAAAATTATTCCTTGCCAAAACGAATGTTTTGGCCGCAAAGTCCATAAGGAGGTGTAAAGATGAAAAGAGCATACGAGATTTTATATATCGTACGTCCGGATTTAGAAGAAGACGCAGTAAAACAACTCGTTGAGCGTTTTGACGAAGTGCTTACTTCTAACGGTGCTGAAATCATCGAATCTAAAGAGTGGGGTAAACGTCGTTTAGCTTACGAAATCGAAGACTACAAAGACGGTTTATACCAAATTGTTAAATTAGATGCAGAAGATTCAAAAGCAGTTGACGAATTTGACCGTCTTGCTAAAATCAGCAACGACATCATTCGTCACATCGTAGTTCGCGACGAAGAACGCGAAGAAAAGTAATGAATAGAAAATGGAGATGATTACATGCTGAATCGTGTCGTTTTAGTTGGCCGTCTCACAAGAGATCCTGAACTCCGCGCTGGTCAAAGTGGTGTACAAGTAGGTAACTTTACCTTAGCAGTCAACAGACCATTTACTGACAGAAACGGAGAACGTGGTGCTGACTTTATCAACTGTGTTGTATTTAGAAAACAAGCAGAAAACGTTAAAAACTACGTTCAAAAAGGTAGTTTAGTAGGCGTTGATGGAAGACTCCAATCACGTAGCTACGAAAACAAAGAAGGCCAAAGAGTATATGTTACAGAAGTAGTATGTGACAGTGTTCAGTTCTTAGAACCGAAAAATCGACAAAACAGCAGTAATCAGGCAAGTCATGCGGCAGAAAGTTATTCTGAGCCGTATAACAGCGGAAATCAATCTTACGGTTCACGTCCACCTGAGAATCCATTTGCGAATTCTACAGGAAACGTAGACATTAGTGAAGACGATTTACCGTTCTAACATAGAGAATTTAATTTTATAACTACGAATTGTATGTGTATTAGTAGTGTTAAAACTGAAATCAATGTGTGGATTTCGGTGTGTGCAAACCGAGACAATCGTCTCGGTTTATTTTTTTACATAAGTTATTTTAAAATATTTATATAGTGTGTTTAATGCTAATTTTAAGGAGTTTAGTTATGAGTTTTATAAATAAAAGACAGTCGATCATACTGTTTGTACTTATGTCGGTGACATTTGTATTGGTCGCATGTCAAAATAATTCATCTTCAAATAAAGAGGAATCACCGAGTAAAGACAAAACGGTAGAAGAAAAAGAAGAAGAAAAAGTAAAAACGATAGAACCAGAAGTTGTAACGATATATGTACGTGAAAACTTACAAGAACCATTTGAGGAAATTGCGAAAAACTTCCAAGAAAGTCATGAAGACATCATTCTCGACGTTAAATATTTAAAAAATGATGAAATGATCGATGAAACAATCAATAATGATAAAAATGCAATTGTATTTACAACAGAAGATATTGTAAATGAAATGATTGATGAAAAATTAATCGAACATAAAGACACTGGTGTTGGCATGATGGATGAGCTTGTATTATTTACAAAAGTAGATTCACCAGATATTCAAAAGACATCAGATATCGATGAAGATACGCGTATTGCTATCTTAAACCCTGAGCTTTATGAAGAGGGTGAGTTGAGCAAAAAAGTATTTGAAGACGATGAATTTAAAGATGTAAGCACGACAGACAATCTAATTCTCGGCGATAGTGTAGACGATGTAAAACAAGACATTGCAAATAACAATGCATCTGTTGGAGTCTTATATCTATCAGAAGTTGAAGCAGATGAAGATTATCATGTCCTGAAACGATTACCACGTAACATTGTTGAACCGTATATCTACAAAGTAGGAATTATAAAAAAGGAAGAGCTCGAGAGTAGCACACGAACTGTTTATAGTTACCTATTATCAAACGATAGTTTAGATGTATTCTCTGAGTATGGGTATATTATTTAAATGAAAAGAATACTATTCTTAATCTCACTTATTTTTGTATTAGTATTAACTGCTTGTAGTAATGATTCAAAACAAGAAAGTAAAAAAGAGACAAAAGCAGAAACGATTACAGTATCTGCAGCAGCAAGTTTACAAGATGCGCTAAATGAAGTAATCGAAGAGTACAACAAAGAAAGTGACGTAAAAATCGATCTCAACTATGGTGGTTCAGGCGCGTTACGTGAACAGATTTTAAAAGGTGCACCAGTTGATCTATTTATTTCAGCGTCACAAGATGATTTTAAACAAGTCGATGACGAAGGGTTAATTTTTGAAAAGAAAGATTACCTTGAAAACAAACTCGTTTTAATTCGTCCTGAAGACGGTACTGTAAATTCAATTGATGATTTAAAATACGTATCACAAATCGCAATTGGTGAGGTAGAAACAGTACCAGCAGGAAAGTATGCAAAAGAAGCGTTCACATCTCTTAATTTGTTTGATGAATTAGAGAGTAAATTTATATATGCAAGTGATGTACGTGCAGTACTCACTTACGTTGCTCAAGGTGAAGTAGACGCTGGGGTTGTTTATGAAACAGATGCTGAAACTGAAAAAGACAACGTCGATATCGTCGATGAATTTGGTAGCGACACACATAAACCGATCATTTATCCGATTGGGACACTAAGTGAGTCTGAATCAGTAAAGGAATTTTATGATTTCTTAAATAGTGACGCTGTATTAGATATCTTTAAAAAGTACGGTTTTACTGTAGAGTAGGGTTTATATGAATATTACTGATATGGCCTTTTGGACCCCGGTAATTTTATCGCTAAAAGTGGCGTCAGTTGCACTTATACTTGCATTTATATTTGGTGTACTTGCAGCGCGTCTCATGACGAAGTATCAATTTAAAGGTAAAGTCGTTTTAGAAACGATACTCATGTTGCCAATTGTACTTCCACCAACAGTAGTTGGATTTATACTCATTATCGTATTTGGTAAAAAGTCGTATATCGGTCAGCTGATACATATGATTTTTGATCACGGAGTACTCTTTACGATATATGCAGCAATTATCGCGAGTACGGTTGTTGCATTCCCTTTAATGTATCAATCGGCGAAAAATGGTTTTTTATCAATCGACCAACATATTATTGAAGCGGCACGTGTTGATGGGAATTCAGAAGCACGTATATTTTTTAAAATAATTATCCCGCTGTCAAAAAATTTACTCATTACAGGTGCGATGTTAAGTTTCGCACGTGCACTCGGTGAATTCGGAGCGACGTTAATGTTTGCAGGTAATATCCCTGGTAAAACACAGACGTTACCTACAGCAGTATACTCAGCGATTCAATCTGGTAACATGACACTCGCTTGGATGTGGGTGATTTCCATTATTACAATTAGTTTTGTAATGATGCTATTTATCCGCGTAAAAGAAAATTGACATTAAAAATTAAACACTATATAATAGTAAAGCACATAAAAACACACTACTATACACGTTTTGAATATGTAGTTATAGATACGAATATCGATCACATACATCGATAGTGAATCTATAATCAAGAGGAGGATTACTATGGCAGGTCCAAGAAGAGGCGGTCGTCGTCGTAGAAAAGTTTGCTACTTTACTGCAAACGGAATTACGCACATCGACTATAAAGAAGTAGATCTTCTGAAAAAATTCATTTCAGAACGTGGTAAAATTTTACCAAGACGTGTTACAGGTACTTCAGCGAAGTATCAACGTCAGTTAACAACTGCAATTAAACGTGCACGTCACATGGGATTACTTCCTTTCATTAAAGAAGAAGCTTAATCTTAACACCCTCACTGTACTAGAGGTTACAGCGAGGGTATTTTTTTGTTTTATCTTGAAAACGGTTGCTTTATAGGCTAAAAATATTTTATGATTACTATAACTATAAGTGGAGGTGTCTTCCATGGAAAACACTAAAAAAAGTCTATTTCAAAAAATGTTAGACGTGATTGAAAAAATTGGATCACGTTTACCGGATCCCTTTGTACTATTTTTAATATTTGCAGTCTTAATAGTTGTTATATCAGTTATTGCAACAAGTCTTGGTGCATCAACAGTACACCCTTCAACAGGTGAAGTTGTTGAAGTTAAAAGTTTACTGTCACGTGAGGGTATTGAATTTATATTAACTGAGACAGTGACGAACTTTACAGGATTCGCACCACTTGGTCTTGTTTTAGCGATGATGCTCGGTGTCGGACTTGTAGAAAAAGTCGGATTTTTTGATTATGTAATTAGAAAAACATTACTTAAAGCACCACCATTTATACTTACGTATACAGTTGTGTTTGTTGGTATTATGGGGAACATTGCGTCAGATGCTTCCGCAGTTATCATTCCACCACTCGCTGCGCTCGTGTTCTATAAAGTAGGTCGTCACCCACTTGCTGGTCTTGCAGCAGGTTTCGCGGGTGCAGGTGCCGGATTTACAGCGAACTTATTAGTCGCGGGTACAGACGTATTACTTTCTGGTATTTCTACAGAAGCGGCGAGAATTATCGATCCAGAATTTGTAGTAACTCCGTTAGATAACTACTTCTTTAACGTAGTATCAGTATTTATGCTAACGATTATCGGTGGGTTAATTACAACAAGATTCATTGAGCCAAGACTCGGTACATATGAAGGTGCAGTAGAAGATGAAGAAGAAACTGAAGTCCAAAATGGTGGACGTGGTGTACTATTAGCGGTAATCGCATCAGTGATTTATTGGGGACTTATCGTTGGTGGATTCTTCTTACCAAACTCATATTTAGCAGGAGAAGACGGTGGATTTTTAAATTCTCCATTATTAAAAGGAATTGTACCTGTTATTTTAGTATGGTTCATGATTGTTGGTGTGACGTTTGGCTTTACGACAAAAGTGTTAAAGACTTCAACAGATGTCACTAATAAAATGGCGGAAGCGATAAAAGATATGGCACCTTATATCGTATTAGTGTTTGCGATTGCTCAGTTCATCGCGTACTTTAACTGGTCTAACTTAGCAATTTGGTTAGCAGTAAACGGTGCAGCATTCTTTGAAAGTATCCAATTCACAGGTATTCCGCTAATTATTCTATATGTCATATTTACTGGTTTATTAAACTTCTTAATTACTTCAGGATCAGCAAAATGGGCATTAGAAGCACCGGTATTTATACCGATGTTTATGCAACTCGGTTATGACCCAGCATTTGTACAAGCAGCATACAGAATCGCAGACTCTAGTATGAACATCGTAACACCACTGTATCCTTTAATGATTGTTATTATTTCATTTATGAGACGTTACGATAAAAATTCAAATATTGGAACATATATGTCATTAATGATTCCATACGCATTCTCATTCTTATTTGCATGGATCATATTACTATTAGTGTTCTACTATACAGGCCTGCCACTCGGACCAGGTGCATATACGTTATTAGAATCTAGAGGATAGAAGGGATATTTATGGACGAGCTAATTAAGTATGCAAAAGAAAATCGTAGGTTACTACATCAAGTTCCAGAAGTTGGATTTACAGAGTATATTACGACATACTTAATTTATGAAAGACTGTCTCAAACAAACTTTAATTTATATGTTGGAGACGACGCACTCGATATTGACACGCAAGTCGGTTTACCGAGTGATGACGTAATGGCAAACACATATCAACGTGCATTAGATTACGGAGTACCGTCTTCATTTCTAGAAAAAATACACCCGTATAAAACAGGTGTAGTTGCGACAATCGATACAAATCAAAAAGGACCTCATGTGGTCCTTCGATTTGATATCGACGCGTTACCAATTAAGGAAAGTAATGAGATTGAACACGTTCCGTTTAAAGAAGGATTTCAGTCGAAACATGACGGTGAGATGCATGCTTGTGGTCATGACGCTCATGCAGCGATTGGAATTAGTGTAGCGACGTATATCGACGAACATATCGATGAGTTAACAGGAAAGTACACAATTATATTTCAAAACTCTGAAGAAGGCGTTAGAGGTGCGGCAAGTTATGCTAAAAAAGGTTGGTTAGATGATGCGGACTACTTTTTAAGTGGACACGTCGGGACAATCAGCGAAGAAGTCGGTACAGTAGGAGCGACGGCGACAAACTTTTTAGCAAGTACAAAGTTCAACGTTGAGCTTTTCGGTCAGTCATCTCACGCGGGGTCTAATCCGCAAGACGGCAACAACGCACTTCTCGCAGCATCAGCGATTGCTTTATCATTAAATACGATCGCACCACATAGAGAAGGTGCAACAAGGCTAAACGTCGGTACACTGCAAGCAGGACAAGGTAGAAATATTATACCGGATTATGCAAAACTCGAATGTGAGTCACGTGGAGAAACGACACAGTTAAATGAATATATGTTTGAACGTGCAAAAGAGATTATCGAAAACGGTGCAAAGATGTACGGCTGTGAGAGTAAAATTACGATTGAAGGATTTGCACCGAGTGCGACATGTTCTAAAGAGATGATCGATGTTGTGAAAAGTGCGACTGTAAATAACGATGCTGTAACAACGATTGTCGACGAAGTTTCTATGGACGCATCAGAAGACGCAGCAGTATTTATAAATATTGTTCAGGGAAATAATGGAAAAGCAACGTATTTAATTTTTCCATACTACTTAAAGTACGGTCACCATCATCCGTCGTTTGATGTTGATGAAGCGGTTCTAGAAGTTGCGATTACGACATTTATTAATATTTTAAATGAGTTAAAATGAAGGATTTGAAATTAATGAAACATGAAGAATTTATAAAAGATATTATTGAGTCAAAATCAAAATTTTTAAACGAGGTTAGTACGTATATATTTGAACATCCAGAGACGCGCTTTCAAGAATATAATTCATCAAAAAAGTTAATCGAAACGTTAAAACATGAAGGATTCGAAGTTGAAGAAAATGTCGCAAATATCGATACGGCATTTTTAGGAAAATTTGGTTCTGGGAAACCAGTCATTGGTTTTCTTGGAGAATTCGATGCATTATCTGGTTTAAGTCAAGAGCCAGGCATTGCTGAGCATAGTCCTATTGAAGATGGAGGGAATGGTCACGGTTGTGGACATAACCTACTCGGTATCGGGTCACTTGCTGCAGCAATCGCTGTAAAAGAATATCTCGAAGCTAATAATCTAGAAGGAACTGTAATTTACTACGGAACGCCAGGAGAAGAAGGCGGATCTGGTAAAACATTTATGAGTCGTGAAGGCGTATTTGATGATTTAGATTATGCATTTTGTTGGCATCCAGCGCCAATTAACGCTGTAATGATGAACAAAACACTCGCAAACTATCAAGTGAAGTTTAAATTTAAAGGTACGAGTGCACACGCTGCACAATCTCCTGAACTTGGTCGTAGTGCGTTAGACGCTGTAGAACTTATGAACGTTGGCGTTAACTATATGCGTGAACATATGAGTGACACGGCGCGTGTCCATTACGCAGTGTTAAATACAGGAGGAACTTCTCCTAACGTCGTTCAATCAGACGCAGAAGTGTTGTATTTAATCCGTGCAGAAACGTTAAAAGAAACACGCGAATTATTTGAACGTGTTAAAAAGATAGCTCAAGGTGCTGCATTAATGACAGAAACAGAATCATCATTTGAAATTCAAAAAGCATGTTCAGACTACGAACCGAACCGCGCACTTGAAGCGGTCATGTACGATTATCTTAAAAAAGAAGAAGCGGAAATTACTTTTACAGATGAAGAACTCAAATTCGCTCAAAAAATTGTCGATACACTTTCAGATAGTGAAAAAGAAGGAGCAATTAAAGCCAATGAGAGTTTTGGTGCGGCTGTAGATGGCGAAAAAGTAATCGGAAAACCATTAAGTGACGTCGTTCATGATTACGTTGTAACGGGCAAGGTAATGCTCGGATCAACAGACGTTGCAGATGTAAGTTGGGTCACTCCAACTGCACAAATATCTGCAGCAACGTCAGCATTTGGAACACCACTTCATACGTGGCAAATGACAGCGCAAGGTCTATCAAGTTATGCATTTAAAGGGATGTACAGAGCAGCGAGAGTGATGGCAAATACAGCAGTTCACGTACTTCATGACGAAACACTTCTAAGTGAAATGAAAGAAGAACACGAAGAAAAACTAAAAAAACAACCATATGAAAACCCGATTCCAAAAGATGTAAACCCGCAACCATAAAAAACGAAGAGAGGATATTATCCTCTCTTCGTTTTTTTATTATTCCCTTCTATAAATGAACGCTCAGAGTTCAGCCCATAGCTATCCAGTATTTCTACAAATTCTTCATCTTCTAATACGTGATTCGCCTCAGATTTTGGCTTTAAATCTGTTTCATCATCTATTTCGACTTCTTTTTTACCATCATTGATAATAAGTATAAACTCACCGTTTATAAGTGCTTCATGATACGTATTTAAACTCTCGCCATCTAGGTTAAAGCGGCGTGATATGAGTGATTCTGGAGATTTGTTAAAAAGCCCTCCAACGGTTCTTTCCCATATCGTTCCATCACCTTTTACAAATTCAACATCTGTATTATGTTTAAATTCTTTCGTTGGTCGTTTATTACTGACTACAGTCATTTGGCGCGTCTTAATAAAATTTAATTTTAATTCAGTAATTTTATCAACGAGCGATTTTTCGTCTTGGAATGTATATAGCGTCATCATTTCAACCCCTATTATTGATCTATGTACTTAAATGATACCATAATCGTCTATATGATAACTCGCTCTGTTATAAGTTGTACTTTTATAATTTATAGGATATGTTTATATCAAATATATTTATGAGGTAAAAATAATGTTGAAAGAATTGATGTTCTATTTAAAAGATAAACGACAACGACTCAAATGGACTCAGCGCGATTTATCTCTTGAGAGTTCAATTAGCCAAACGGTAATTTCACGCATTGAAAATGGACACGATACGGGAAGTGTACGAGAGTTTTTTGCCTTGTTAGAAACGTTAGATATCGACAGAGAAGAATTCATCATGCAACTCGATTTAATTAGTCCGAGAAAGCAATTAGATGACGCAAGAAAACATAAAGATTTTACTAAAATGAAACAAGTACTTGAAGGTATTCCAAGCTACATACGTGAGAAAAATTCATACTTAAATACATATTGTATATACCATGAAGCACTTTTAAGCTATAGAGCAGACGATTTAGTTCGTGCAATCCACTTGTTACAAGAAGCTAAATCAATGCTAGAAATATACAATCCTATCGACGTGATACTCGCAGAGGTTCATTTAATGATAGGGATTATAGAGTTACAGTTAGGACGAGAAGCGTTTCAACATTTTAAAAAAGCGAATCATGTTATCAAAAATGTCCTTGTTACTCGACAAAACTTTAAACATATCATAAGAGTTTATGGTAACTTAGCAGCAATTTATTGCCGTAAAGGATGGTTTCATCTTGTAAAAAGAGAGTTAGACAATGCAACAGCGCTACAAAAGCAATTCGAGTCGACGTATTTAAAAACAGACATCGAGTATTCACGACTGTTGTTATACATGAATACAAAGGACCCCTTACTACATGATCAATTCACGTATATGAAATGCTTATTAAAAGATTATCCAAATGAGAAAATCAAGCAAAGCTTAAGCAATATTCGTATACGAATAGATTAAAATTAATCGATAACATTTAAAATACGCTCTGCTATAATCGATTTAAATTTACAATCATTTAAATTAAGAGGAGAGATATTTAATGAGAATGTTATATTTAGTCACTACGATGTTAATTACAATACAACAGTTGGACGACTGCATCTGTCCGGATTTTATTATTTTTTAAAATAGTGAGGCATATTGATGAAGTCGTTAAATGATCGATTATTGATATGTGATATTTTAGAATGCAAGAAACGTGAAAGCAGCTGCGACGAAGTAAAGCGTTACTGTGATTATTGTATCGATATTATTAAAAGCGGAATTAGCAGTATGTATAAAGAAGTGTTCCAGTTTTTAGAAATGGATGAAGAAATTAACAACCAACTGATTAAAGAAGTAAATCGAATTATTAAGATGTATGAAGAAGTTGAACATTTATTAAAACACAATGATGCGTTATACAAACGATATCAACATCAACTATTTACTGGATTTACAGACCATCTATGTGAGAGCTATTATCTATTTTTAAAACGTCATAACAAAGTAACGATTCCGCGTCACCCTGGAAAACGTAAATCATTAAAAGAATATCGAAACTTTTTAAAGCGCTTTAATTACTCGATACGAGAGGAATATTTATTTGTAAATGAAAAAGAAGATACGAATTGATGTGCTACCCTAAAGTTGGATTTTAGTGTCCAACTTTAGGGGTGCAGCTCAAATTAACGTCTCTTCTTTTTCATTAATTTTAGTAATTGTCTCTTTTACTTAGATCGATTTTTTCTTCATCTTCAAGTTGTACTTGCGCTATACTCTGATACGGAATATAAAGTACGTATTGATCAGCATCCATAGCGTTACTAAACTCTGTTTCTTCATAAGGAGTAAATTGTAAATCTTCAGTAGCTCGCTCTTCGCCGTCTTTATCAGTAAATAAAGACTCAAACTTTTGCCATAAATTTCCTTCTCCCATACGAATTTCTACATCATGCTCGCGAGTAAATTCTGTCGGAGGAGAATGTTTTGAGAAAAGAATGACACGTCTTTCATCGACACCTTCGTGTCTTAATTGTTGTACTCTTTTACTTACGTTACCGATATCATCATACACTTCTATATTTCTATTTTGTTCCATAATAGAACACCTCGTTTATTTTATAGTCATACTTATATCTACCCTAAATAAGTTCATGTAAACAGATATAATTAAATTCATACACAATTTAGACAATTTAAAATATTTAATCTTGAAAATAATATACTTTAAATACGTTTTAGACTGGTCTATAATAGTACTAATCTATTTTAGGAGGCTAGTTCAATGTGGGAAAACAAATTTACTAAAGAAGGATTGACGTTTGACGACGTACTACTTATGCCAGCTCATTCAGAAATTCTACCAAGAGAAGTAGACACAAGTGTGCAACTGACTGACAAAATTAAGCTCGGCATTCCAATAATCTCTGCAGGTATGGATACTGTTACAGAGTCTAAAATGGCGATTGCGATTGCACGCCAAGGTGGTTTAGGTGTTATTCACAAAAATATGTCAATCGAAGCACAATGCGAAGAAGTAGAGAAAGTTAAACGTTCAGAAAACGGTGTAATTACAGATCCATTCTTCTTAACAAAAGAAGAAAAAGTATTCGCAGCTGAACATTTAATGGGTAAATATCGTATTTCAGGTGTTCCAATTGTAAATAATCCAGAAGAGAAAAAACTCATTGGCATCCTAACAAATCGTGACTTACGTTTTATTACAGACTATTCAGTAGTAATTGATGACGTAATGACTAAAGAAAATCTGATTACAGCACCAGAAGGGACTACGTTAGAAGATGCACAGAGCATTCTTCAACAACATCGTATTGAAAAGCTTCCAATTGTCGATGAAAACAACGTATTAAAAGGTTTAATTACGATTAAAGACATCGAAAAAGTCATCGAATTCCCAAATGCTGCTAAAGATGAGCATGGACGCTTACTTGTAGCTGCAGCAGTTGGTATTTCTAGAGATACAGACAAACGTATTGAAGAATTAGTAAAAGCTGGTGTAGATGCGTTAGTTATCGACACAGCACACGGACATTCAGCAGGCGTTTTAAACGCAATCAAAAAGATTGTTGAAGAATATCCAGAAGTCGAAGTAATCGCAGGAAACGTTGCCACAGCTGAAGGTACGAGAGCTTTAATTGAAGCGGGTGTTGACGCAGTTAAAGTAGGTATTGGACCAGGATCTATTTGTACAACGCGTGTCGTTACAGGTGTTGGTGTACCACAAATCACTGCAATTTATGACTGTGCAACTGAAGCACGTAAACATGGTAAATCAATCATCGCAGATGGTGGTATTAAATTATCAGGAGATATCGTTAAAGCTTTAGCAGCAGGCGGACATGTCGTAATGCTAGGTAGTTTACTCGCAGGTACGACAGAATCTCCAGGTGAAATTGAAATGTTCCAAGGTCGTCGTTATAAAACATATCGTGGTATGGGATCGCTCGGTGCAATGGAACAAGGTTCAAGTGACCGTTACTTCCAAGATGAAAAAGAAGCGACTAAATACGTTCCTGAAGGTATCGAAGGTCGTACAGAGTACAAAGGACCTGTAGCAGATACAATTTATCAGTTAATGGGTGGATTACGTTCAGGTATGGGTTACACAGGCTCTAAAGACCTTAAAGCATTAAGAGAAAACAGTCGATTCACACGTATTACGTCAGCTGGACTTATCGAAAGTCACCCACATAACGTTCAAGTTACTAAAGAAGCTCCGAACTACTCTATTTAAGAGAGAGGCTATAAACTTATGGAAATGGCAAAAGAACAAGAACTTATTATTGTAATAGATTACGGTAGTCAATATAACATGCTTTTAACACGTCGTATTCGTGATTTAGGTGTATATAGTGAATTACGTAATCCAAGTATTACTTTAGAAGAAATTAAAGAACTAAATCCTAAAGGTATCGTATTATCAGGTGGACCAAAATCAGTATACGAAGAAGATGCATATACTGTTGATAAAGGTATTTTTGACTTAGGAATACCAGTTCTCGGTGTCACGTATGGTATGCAGTTAATTGCATACAATAACGGTGGAGAAGTAAAACCATTAGACAACGCATTTTCAGGTGTTGATACGATTGAACTTAATACTGAAAGTCCATTATTTAAAGGATTAGACAAAGAAGTTAACGTTGCGATGAGTTACCACGACGAAGTGGCGTCAATCGGTGATGACTATGAGATCATCGGAAGTACGAAAGACTCAAAATACGCAGCAATTCAGCATAAATCAAAACCTATTTACGGTATTCAGTTCCACCCAGAATCAAAATCAACAGAGAATGGTGATACATTCATCGAAAACTTCGTAAGAGATATTTGTGAATGTCACGGTGAATGGACGATGGGTAACTTTATCGACATCGAAGTTGAGAAAATTCGTGAAGAAGTTGGCGACAAAAAAGTAATCTGTGCGATGAGTGGTGGAGTAGATTCATCAGTTGTTGCGGTACTTATGCAAAAGGCGATTGGCGACAATTTAACATGTATCTTTGTAGATCACGGCTTACTTCGTAAAGGTGAAGCGGAAATGGTAATGGAAGCGTTCGGTAAAGGATTTAACATCAACATCATTAAAGTCGACGCACAAGACCGTTTCTTAGGAAAATTAAAAGGTGTGTCTGATCCAGAACAAAAACGTAAAATCATCGGTAACGAATTTATTTATGTATTTGACGATGAAGCGGCGAAACTTAAAGATATCGACTACCTTGCACAAGGTACGATTTACTCAGACGTCGTTGAATCAGGATCTGAAACGTCAGAAACAATTAAGTCACACCATAACGTTGGTGGATTACCAGAAGATATGGAATTTAAACTCATAGAACCAATCGCGACACTCTTTAAAGACGAAGTGCGCCAATTAGGACTTGAGTTAGGTATTCCTGAAGAACTCGTATGGCGTCAACCATTCCCAGGACCAGGTCTAGGAATTCGTGTCCTCGGAGAAGTGACAGAAGAAAAATTAGAAATCGTTCGTGAAACAGACTATATTTTACGCGATGAAATTCAAAAAGCAGGCTTAAATAAGAGCATTTGGCAATACTTCACAATATTACCAGGTATCCGATCAGTCGGTGTAAAAGATGATAAAAGAACGTACGACTACACAGTAGGAATTCGTGCAGTACACAGTGTAGACGGAATGTCATCAGACTTTGCGAAAATCGACTGGGATGTACTTGAAAAGATTTCAAAACGCATGGTAAAAGAAGTTAAAAATGTAAACCGTGTCGTGTATGATATTACTAGCAAACCACCAGCAACAATTGAGTGGGAATAATAACAAAACCGTAGCCAAGACAGATGTGCTACCGAGAAGTTGGGCTTTTAGAAATAAGCAGATTGTAAGGCATGTTTCCTGAATTGTTCAGGTGACATGCCTTTTAATTTTATCTTTATCATATTGTCTATACTATTAAATTATTAGGAGTTTATAATTAATCGGACAAATTCATCGACAACTTTTAAGTTTAAGCTCTCTTCTTTATAAGCTAGCCACGTATTTCTATAAATGTTTTCATCATTATCTTGGATTGGCATCGTATATAAGCTATTTTCATTTTGAATGTTAATGCCTGGAACGATTGTATAACCAAGTCCTCGTTTTACCATTTCAATGCTCGTTTCTATTCGGTCGACTTCCATTGTTGTATAGATTGGAGAATTATAATTATCTCTCCACCACTTATCGATTGTGTTTTTTAAACTGAGGTCTGTTAGATATTGTATATAGTTTTCTTCTGGTAATGATTCTAAATCAATTTTGTTTGTAGAAATAATATGTAGGTTATCCTTTTCAAGTATGTGCTTTTTACTGTTCCACTTAAAATCTCCTCTTAGAAATGCGACGTGGATTGTTTCGTTTTGGAGCTTTTCTAATATTTCACTACTCCATCCGGTTACGAGTTCAACTTCAATATTCGGATATTTTTTAATAAAATTTTCCAGTAAATCTGGTAATTCATAATGCGCATAGTTACTCGAAGACCCGATGCGAATGGTCCCTTGAAGTTCATCTTTCATATTTTTTAAATGATCCAGTAGCTTTCTTTCTTCTTTTAACATTCTCTTTGAATGTTCAACTAAATAAATACCTTCAGCAGTAAAAGAGATTCCTTTATTTCCTCGATGTAAAATTTGTATTCCAAGAGATGATTCGATTTGTTTAATTCTGTAAGTTAATGATGGTTGTGTCGTGTACAATCGTTTAGCGGTGCGTGTTAAATTCATTTCTTCATATAGAGTAATTAATAATACCCAATCTTTCGTATCCATTTTTAACCTCTTGATATAAATAAATTCTATTAGTTTATATTTAATATATATATTTTACTTATGTCAAACGATTTCATAAAATTTATATAAGAGAACTTTTAAAAGGAGTAATAAAAATATGGAATATAAATTTGACATTGTCGTTGTAGGTACTGGTAATGCTGCGTTATCAGCAGCAGTTGCTGCAAGTGAAGAAGGTAAAAAAGTATTGATGTTAGAAAAGGGACCAAAAAATAATAGAGGCGGAAACTCGTTTTTCACAGACGGCGCGATACGCTTTGCATATAAGGATTTAGATAGCTATAGAGAAATCGTGTCGGATATTTCAGAAGATGATGAAATCGTACTTCCGAAATACGATAGTGAAGACTTCTATAATGACATGATGAAAGTCACGCAAGGTAAATCGAAACCTGAACTCGCAAGACATCTCGTAGAAAATTCATATGACACAATTCTTTGGATGAAAAAACAAGGCGTAGAATTTATAGCAAATGAAAATCAGTATTTTGAAAAAGACGGTGTAAAAACGTTTTGGGGAGGATTACCTACAAAAACATATCGTAAAGGGATTGGTTTAGTAGAAGCATTATTTAAAAAAGCTGAAGAGAACGGTGTAGAAATATGGTATAGCTCACCTGCAGTTAAACTTGAAGCAAGTAATAATAAAATTACTGGTGTACACGTGAATAAAGACGGTGAGAACGTACAAATTGCTGCAGATGCAGTCATATTAGCATGTGGTGGATTCGAAGCAGACGCTAAAAAGCGTACAGAAAATCTAGGTGAAGAATGGTCTGAAGCAGTCGTTCGAGGCACAAAACATAATACAGGTGACGGTATTTCTATGGCGTTAGAAGTCGGGGCTGTAAAAGCTGGACAGTATGATGGATGTCACGCACATACGACAGATTACAATGCACCAAAATTCGGTGATTTCGAAAAGCCTGGCGATATATACAAAAAATCCTCATATCCACTCGGTTTAATTGTAAACGCTGAAGGTAATCGATTTGTAGATGAGGGTGCGGATTTTAGAAACTATACGTACGCAAAATATGGAAAAGAGACGTTAAAACAAACAGATCATAAAGCGTTTCAAATTTACGATAGCCAAGTAAAACCACTCCTACGTGTAGAATACGAAATAGACGAAGCGACTAAAATCGAAGCAAATACTTTAGAAGAACTTGCTGAAAAAATGAATGTCGATACAAAACAATTTTTAAAAACAATTGAAGAATATAACAACGCGGTTGTTGATGGTGACTACAATCCGAGTGTTAAAGATGGTAAATCAACATCTGGTCTCGACCCTAAAAAATCAAACTGGGCATTAAAATTTAACGAAGCGCCGTTTTATGCATATCCTGTCACTTGTGGAATTACGTTTACGTTCGGTGGTATTAAAGTAAACGACAAAGCAGAAGTATTAAATGAAAATGACACACCAATCACAGGGCTATATGCAGCTGGTGAGATGGTCGGTGAATTATTCTATCATAACTATCCAGGTGGATCAGGACTCATGTCAGGATCAGTATTCGGAAAAACAGCAGGGAAAAATGCTGCGAAATTATAAATAGAGACGATATCATCGTATAATGAATAAATAACAATCTAATTAGGAGAGATACGATGAATATTGGCTTAATTGGTGCAGGTGCGATTGGACAGTTTTTATTAAAACATACGAAAGAACGTAGTGACTTACGTATTACGAATATTTTAGTACGAGATAAATCTAAGTATCAGCATTTAGAAGAGGCGTATAATGTAGATCTGTATACGGATCTGAACGAATTTTTAAACTCAAACATTGATATTGTAGTAGAAGCCGCGAATGTTGAAGTAGTTAAAACGTATTTAAAAGATGTCTTAAACGTAAAAGATATGATGGTAATCAGTATCGGTGCGTTTAGTGACACTTCGTTATTAGAGAGTGTAAGTGCGAGTCAACATAAACTCTATTTACCATCAGGCGCAGTTGGTGGTCTAGATTTAATACAAAACGTAAACACTCTAAATCATTTAAGTAGTGTCACACTTACGACGACAAAACCAGCATCATCACTTGTAGACGATGAACTATCAGAACCAACAGTCGTATTCGAAGGTGATGCAAAAGACGCCATCGACAAATTTCCTAAAAACATGAACGTATCAATTATTTTATCTCTCGCAGGATTAGGGATAGAAAAAACAAAAGTTCGACTCATCGCGGATCCGAATGCGACAGAAAATGTACACCACGTAAAAGTAACGGGAGAATTCGGAGAAGCGACAATTGAAGTTAAAAATCATCCGTTAAAAGAAAATCCAAAGACAAGTGCACTTGCAGCTCTTAGTGTCTTAAGTTCGTTAGAGCGTCTTGATAGTAATGTTTTTATTGGATGAACTTCGTAGAATAAACAAAGGACGTATTCTAAAATGTTTTAGAGTACGTCCTTTTAATTATGAATATTATTCAACTTCATAGAATCCCATATATTCATTTCCAGAATAATTTCGTAGTAGTATATTCAGACCATGATTTTCAAGGTGAGTAAAATCTGAGAAAATACCTGTATATAATTTCTCGTTTTTAGGATGCTTTTTAAAATCTGTAAATAATAAAGAGACTTCATTTTTATCTTTATCCAGAACATCTATGGATAAATTCGTGCCATTTAATTTATAAGAGCCAGGATAACTTTCACCAAGATATTGAATAGAAACTTTATTGTTTTTATTAAAATCAAAGATTAAGTAAGCACTGTTTGTCGAGAGATCATCTAACGTATTACCAATCTGAATCACAGTAAACACAGAGAGCTTTTTGTCGGTTAATTCATTAGCTTCTGAAGAACATCCGTTCAGCAGGAAAGCTACAGATAAGATAAGAGCAATACATAGTTTCTTCATTATGAAATCCTCCTTATATATAGTAATTTTATTATAAGATAAAATAATTTTAAATTTCAATTATTTTATCTTATAAAACACTTTTTACTTAATGAATACCAAACATATTGTTTAAATACTTGCTGATTATATTTACTTTAAATTCAAACTATACTTTCTACACTAAGTATAAAAATACCCTTAAAGTTGATTGTCGTTTTCAACTTTAAGGGAGTAGGTCATTGTGATGTACCTGTTATTTTTTGTTCTGCTCTTGTTCTAAGATATGATCAATGATTAGGTCGACCATTGCTTCTACACCGTCTGCGTTTAAGTGAATACCGTCTGGTTCAAAGTATTCGACATGTCCTTCTGATGCTTTGTACCAGTCGATGACTGTGACGTTTTCAAATTCTTCTCCTGCAGTGTGTATTTTTTTGTTAACATTGCCTTCCCAGTCTCTTGGGACACGTATTGTCACGAGGTAAATGTTTGCACGGTTAAATGTTTGAATGAAGTCTTCAAGTTGTTCTAATGAAAAGTCTCCGTTTGTTCCAAGTTCGAGTACGATGTTTTCGTTTTCGCTATTAAAGTGTGGGTATTTCGTTCTTGAAATTTCAATTGCTTGGTACATTTGACGTCCGACTTCACCGTTGATGACGGCGTTTGGTATACGGTATTGTATGTTACTACCGATATTTACCATGATTGAGTCTCCGATAAATAGTGGCGATGCATGTGATAAATATTCACTCGCAAAGTCTTGTTTTTCTTTTTCAAGTTCGGCTTGTTCTTCTTTGTCAGCTTCTTCTTGAGCGATTCTCGCTTTTTCATCGGTAAATTGCTTATGATTTTTCTTTATGTTCCATGCAACGCTTTTTGGTGTACTAGAAAACTGCATCGTACCATCTTCAGTGTTGAATGATGATTGTTTGTTCACATCTTTATGGAGGTGATCAAAAATTCCGAGCAATGTGACGAGTAAACCTGCGACTAAAATGACACTTACTGTGGATTTCACAATGAGTGCGCGACTCGTGTTATATGCGGGCTTAAAGAAGTTAAACCCTTGTTTACGAATCGGTGTTTCAACAAATCTAAATGACAACTCTGCAGCAATACAAGTCAGTACTACTTGTAATAGGATGACGTGAAGCGGGATTTGTCCTGCTACGTAATGCATGTTCATAAAGACGATAATCGGATAATGCCATAAGTAAAGACTATATGAACGTGTTCCGATCCAGAGCATCACCGGGTTTGATAATGCATGACCAAGTTTTGACACTGGATGTACACTCGCAGCAATTGCTGGAAGTGTTAATAGAGTGACAAAAAACAGTCCGCCGGCATATAACCAGTTTGAGTAATCTTTTGTAAACATCATAAACAAAATGAGTATGATGAGTGACGTAATACCAATAGTATCAATCACTTGTTGATACCTTTTAGGTGTTTCTGTTTTTAAGTTAAATGGTGGCCAAATGAATGCAAGTAATACACCGAGTAAAATCGTATGTGCACGTGTATCTGTTCCGAAATACACGCGTGAGTTGTCCATATCTGGCACCATGAATAAAGTCATTAAAAAGAGAGACACAAAAGTCATTAGTAAAACAGCTATCGGCATCGTTTTATTTGAACGCCCGAATTTAAGTAATAAGACGAAAATCACAGGCCAAATGATATAAAACTGCTCTTCAATTGCTAAACTCCATAAGTGCATTAAAGGTTTTGGTTCACTTGCTTCGAAGTAACTCACATCTTCAAATATGTACCACCAGTTCGACACGTAAAAGAGTGCAGCGAGTGAATCGTGTTTAATTGTTTTAATCATTTGAGGTTCAAATATTAACGTATAAAGGATGACGACCCCGATTAAAAAGAACACAGCCGGGATTAGTCGTTTAATACGGCGAATCCAAAAGGCGATTAAATCGATAGATCCTTTTGATTGGTACTCATGAATGAGTAAACTTGTAATTAAATATCCTGAAATTACAAAGAACGTATCTACACCTAAAAATCCACCAGGAAGCCATAGTGGATTTAAATGATATATAATAATCGCAATAACAGCGATTGCCCGTAGGCCATCGAGTCCTGTTAAATAGCGTTTCGGTTTTACTGAAAAATGAAATTTATCCGGCATGAGTATCTGTGCCTCTCTATAATATGATTCAATATAATAATTTTATAATATAGAATGTTACTGTACCATGTCAATTGTTACACGAAAAAGACAAAAATAAATCGTTATCATTACTAATTATACCATTTTTATTATTTGATATAATGAAATTGTGTAAAAATAAATTGACGAAAATTCAAAATAACGGGGGTTACATTATGTTTAATCAAACAGATACTTTACAGTTTTTAGAAGACTTACTTAATATCAATAGTCCAACAGGATATACGAAACAAGCGATAGATTTCTTAAGAACTGAAATAGAAGCACTCGGTGTAAAAACTTCGACGACACATAAAGGGAATTTAATTGCGTATATCGAGGGAGAAGATACGTCAGTGACGCGTGCATTATCTGGACACGTGGATACGCTTGGTTTAATGGTACGCTCTATTAATAGTGACGGTACGTTAAATTTAACAAAACTTGGAGGTCCTCTGACACCAACATTAGACGGAGAATACTGTGACATTATTACGAGAAGCGGTCATGTTTATACAGGTACGATACTATCGACGTCACCATCGATTCACGTATTTAAAGACGCGTCTAAAAAAGAAAGAGAAATCGATAACTTAGTCGTAAAGATAGACGAACGTGTCGCGTCAAAAGAAGATGTTGAACGTAAACTTGGTATTCAAAACGGTGATATCGTCGCGTATGATCCGAAGACTGTAGTGACATCATCTGGTTTTGTAAAATCGAGATTTTTAGATGATAAAGCATCTGTAGCGTTATTAGTAAGTCTCATTAAAGCAATTAAAGCAGAAGACGTTAAACCGAAAACAAACTTACAGTTTATATTCACAGCGTACGAAGAAGTCGGTCACGGTGCATCATATTTACCTGAAGAAATTACAGAGCTTCTTGCGGTAGATATGGGCTGTATTGGAGAAGACCTAAGCTGTACAGAATACGACGTCAGTATTTGTGCAAAAGACTCATCAGGTCCGTATGATTACGAAATGGTTTCGAGTTTAATAGAATACGCAAAACAAGAAGAACTAGGGTTCGCTGTAGATATTTACCCAATGTACGGCAGTGATGCGAGTGCAGCACTGAGTGGTGGCGCAAATATTAAGGCCGCGTTAATTGGACCAGGCGTTGCAAACAGCCACGGCATGGAACGTACGCACGTCGACGCGTTACTCAATACGTTTAAATTACTCGTGAAATATGTAGAAAACTAATGATGAAGTGGCATAAAACAGTCATGATATCCGCGCCGATTGATGAGGTGTTTCATCTATTTAAAGTTGAAAACTTCCATAAAGTGAAGCCTGAGTTGAAGCGGATCGAAGAGATTCGTAAGACTCCTAACAAGAAAGGTAGCACGTATAAAGTGACGCATGAGGAACACGGTAAAACGATACAGTATATCGTGACGCTCGATAGGTATGAGAACGAAGCGGACTCTAAGTTACTATGCTTTTCTTATACAATTAACAAATTCTTTCAAAAGAGTGCACAATATAAGTTGATAAAAAAACAACAAAGGGAGACTGAACTCATCTACAGCGGAGAGATGCGCGGTAAATATTTCCTAGGAAATATTATATTGAAGATGTTATCAAAATCTCAACACGACCAGACGATTGAGACGTTTCTCTTACGCATAAAAAATTTGTATAAAGATTGATAGATAAAAAAACCTCTTTCCCGTTCAGATGAGTGGGGAAGAGGTTTTTAATCACTTTTACGGTCTAACTTCTAATTTTTTTGGATTTACAAACTCATAGCCTTTATATCTCAGGCCTTCAAGTATTTTTGGGAGTGCGTCTCTCGTCCATTGACGGTCGTGCATAAGTAAGTTTGCTCCGTGATCGAGGTATTCTGAATGTACCATCTTATATTCGAGAATGTCTTTGTCGAGGTATCCAGGAGTTGCATCGTATCCATACGTCCAGTTCATGGACTGCATACCTTTATTTTTTAAAATTTGTTCAGAAGCTTCTGTATTAATACCAAAAGGAGCGCGGAAGAATCTGGGTTTTTCTCCGGTAATTTCTTCGATGAGATTATTTGTTGATATAATTTCTTCGTTTACTGCTTCATAAGATAACTTTGATAAGTCTGGGTGATTTTGTGTGTGGTTTCCAATTTCAAAACCTAAATTATAAATTTCTTTTAACACATTTTTACCGCGCTCCGAGTTTAAAAACATTCCGTTTACAAAAAAGATTGCAGGTGCGTCGTACTCTTTTAATATATATGCGATGTCTAGCGCATAATCTGCGGGTGCATCATCAAACGTGAGTAACGCAACTTGTGTGTTAGTACCTTCTTCGATTGGAAGGACTCTATACGTTTCGTGATCTATATAATACTCTCTCGCTATTTCTTCATCTTCTTCTACAATTTCAGTTTCAGTGTCTTCTTCACTCTCATCATGATCATTTTCGTCTTCTTCAGGTTCAGTTTCCTCTTCAACAATTGTTTCAGTGTTGTCATCAGTTTGTTCGGGTACTTTTTCTGTATGTTCTTGAGTGTCTTCTTTTGATGTACATGCAGATAAAATAAGGAAAGATAGTAGTAACATATAAAGAATTTTCTTCATAACAATTAAACACCTCTTACTTCATATTATATATGAAATTTTAAGAAGTTTAATAAACTTAAAGGAATTTCTATGAAAGATTAGTATAATAATGTTAAACATGTTTATTGAGGTGGTATAAGTGAGTAAAGAAGCTTTATTGATTGTTGATATGAGTAACGACTTTGTAGATTTAGACGGGCCATTAAACGTTGGAGAAGCTGGACCTGCCATTACGCCTTATATACGAGATTTAGCGGACGAATTTTTACAAGATGGTAAGTATGTGGTGATTTCTATGGATGACCATGCGCCGGATGATGCGCACTTTGATTCTTGGCCAGTGCATAACGTAACAGGGACAAAAGGACAAGAGTTATATGGACCACTTAAAGAATGGTACGATGAAAACAAAGATAATGATCACATTATTTATTCAATGAAAGAAAACTATAATGCATTTTTTAACACTGGTTTAGATGAAGTGTTACGTGAGCGTGACGTTGATACGGTACACATTTGTGGAGTCGCAACGGATATTTGTGTGTTTTTAACAGCGTCAGGTGCAGATGCGAATGGTTTTAAAACAGTCATCCACAAACGTGGAGTCGCGACGTTTACAGATCAACAAGAGTCGAGTCTAGAACATATGGCGCGTTGCTTCCATTCAGAAATTGTAGAATAAAATTACATACATAATATTGAATAGGAGGAGTAATATGTTTGATTTAAAGAAAAAAGTTGCACTTGTTACAGGTGGCGCGAACGGAATTGGTAAAGGGATTTCGACGATGCTTCAAAAAGCTGGAGCATTCGTTATTATTGCAGATTTAGACAAAGAAAACGGTGAAAAAGTCGCAAAAGAATTAAACGGAGAATTTTACGAGCTAGATGTGACAAATCTTGATGGTATCGAAAAAACGGTCGACAGCATCGTTGAATCTCACGGAAAAATCGATATCCTCGCTTCAAATACAGGGATATTCCCTCAAAAATTCATTGAAGACATGTCTGAAGCAGATTACGACAAAGTACTTGACGTTAACTTAAAATCATCTGTCTTTGTAAGTAAAGCTGTGTTAAAGCATATGAAAAAGGCGAATTACGGCCGTGTTATCTTTACATCTTCAGTAACAGGACCAATCACTGGATATCCAGGGTGGGCACATTACGGTGCGTCAAAAGCAGCACAACTTGGATTTATGAGAAGTGCAGCGTTAGAGTATGCAAAGTACGGTGTAACAGTAAACAGTGTGCAACCAGGTAACGTATTAACAGAAGGGTTAAAAGCCCAAGGTGAGGAATATTTAGAAGGTACAAAATCTATCATTCCGATGCATGAATTAGGAAAGCCCGAGGATATTGGTGCAGCAGTTGCATTCTTTGCATCTGACGAAGCGGGTTATATTACAGGACAAAGTATCGTCGTCGATGGTGGACAGATTTTACCAGAAGAACCAGACGGTATTTTATAGAACGATTTGAAAGTTTAAATGGAGCGTATTTTTATGAAAAAAATGATTGGACTTTCAGTGCTTACGATATTTTTAGTCGGATGTACTGGAAACAACGGCATTATTAATAAAGACGATCACAAAGTAACTTCAACGCCTGCTGAAACAAATGAGCAGGTAGAAGAAGAAGTTGTCGAAGAGACACCACTTGTAACGGAAGAAAATGTGTTTACAGAAGGTACGATCGAACAACTCGTAAACCCAGCGTATGCATTATCTGAAACATATGAACCGTCTGACTTAGTACTCGTTGACTTACTGAGCACGCAAGAGACATATTTAAGAAGTGAAGCATATGAGGCACTAAAAGAACTATTTGAAGCTGCAAATGAAGAAGGTCTACAACTTTATGCAGTGTCTGGATATCGATCATATGCAATGCAAGAAACGCTTTACAATAACTATGTATATCAACATGGACAAGAAGAAGCCGATCGATTTAGTGCAAAGCCAGGGACAAGTGAACACCAAACAGGACTTGTGATGGACGTCAGTAGTGAAAGTGCGTGGTTTGGTTTATCAGAAAGCTTTGAAGCAACACCAGAAGGTGAGTTTGTAAAAAACAACGCACATAAATATGGATTTGTCGTTCGTTATTTAAAAGGTAAAGAAGATATTACGGGGTATATGTATGAACCGTGGCATATACGTTACTTTGGTAAAGAACTCGCACAAGAATTATACGATAGCGGGTTAACATACGAAGAATATCTAGAAAATAACAATATATCATTAACACCAGTAAGTGAAGTAAAATAAATTTCAATAATACTAACGCCTTTTGACCAATCAACATCTCTTCTGAAAAAGATATATCTCTTTTATAGTTGTACAATATATTGTACAATTCGATTAGGGGATGATAGTAATGAGTGTAGAAACATATTCAAATGCAAGAAAAAATTTCAGACAATTAATTAATCAGGTAAATGAAAATAGCGAAGTGATAACAATCACAACAAATGAACATAATGCTGTTTTGATGTCTGAGGAAGATTATAATTCTATTATGGAAACTTTTTATTTACAAAAAAATCCATACAATAACGAGCACTTAAAACGTTCAATTTCACAATTAGAAAATGATGAAATAGTTAAGGATAATATTGATGACTAAACTACTCATTACATTTTCAACTGATGCTTTTGAAGACTATAAAGAGTGGCAAATACAAGATAGAAAAACTTTGAAAAAAATTAACCAACTCATCAAAAGTATTGAGAGAGATGGAGTACTTGAAGGTATCGGAAAACCAGAAAAATTAAAAGGAAATTTAAGTGGCTGGTATAGTAGGAGAATTACACAGGAACATAGACTTGTATATAAGATTGATAAAGGATCAATTATGATTGCTTCATGTAAATATCATTATAAATAAATGCAGTGTATACTATGTATAAACATCGTTGATTAATGAAAATATGAGCTAGAAAAGTGGAAATATAATGAACGATATAATTAACGGAAAAGAGATATAAAGCAAGATTCGTGTTGTTTAAACAGAATCTTGCTTTTTTATTTCTTAACAGTGATTAAGTCAACTGATACAGGTCGGTTTTTATATTGAGATAGTATTATTCATACAAAACGTTGAATTATTTATCTATTTTCGTTACATTTTAGAAAAGAGAACGCTTTTTGTGAGGAGTGTGTCGGATGGATATTAAGCAGTTTTCCGAGGATTCTTTAACGATTTACCTCGGTGACACAGTGGATGTTGAGACGAATCAAAAATTGATGATTTTAAAATCGATAATTGAGTCATGGAATTTTCATGGCATTTATGAAATTGTACCGTCTTATACGTCGCTTACGATTCATTATAACTTATTAGAAACTGATGTGACAAAGTTAAAAGAGAAGCTAGGTGAAGTGGATACGGCTCTACTCGACATTTCTGAGTTGTCTTATAAAGTTGTCGAGATACCGGTATGTTACGGCGGAGACTATGGGCCAGACATCGAACGTTTTGTAACGGATGAGTTTACAGAAGACGATTTAATACATCTTCATGCAGGTAGAGAGTATCATATTTTTATGCTCGGATTTATGCCAGGATTTCCGTTTCTCGGTGGGTTAGATGAAAAACTATATAAAGAACGTTTAGACAACCCACGTACAAAAATCCCTGGAGGATCTGTAGGAATTGGGGGAGAGCAAACGGGTGTGTATCCGTTTGATAGTCCAGGTGGTTGGAATATTATCGGTCGTACGCCAGTCCCGTTATACGATAATAATCGAAGTGAACCGATACTGTATGAAGCAGGAGACCGTATTGTGTTCCGTTCAATTTCTGAAGAAGAATATGACACGATTGTCGAGGCATATAATAACGGTGTTTATAAAGCAAAAGTGACGAAGCGAGGTAGTAATAATGACAATTAAAATTATTCATCCTGGAATGTATACGACAATACAAGATAGAGGGCGTTATGGATATGAGTCACTCGGTTTTTCACCAGCTGGTGCGATGGATTATGAGAGTTATTATTTAGCAAACCAGTTGATCGGTAACGACTTAAACACGCCTGTCTTAGAGATGACATTAAAAGGCGCGAAGTTTCAAGTGACGAGCAACGTGACAATTGGAACGGCTGGAGCAGATATGCCGCTACTCATAAACGATGAAGAATATAGAGTCGGAGCAGCGATTGATTTAGTAAAAGGCGATATCGTTGAATTTGGATACGCGCGTCACGGTGTGCGTACATATGTCGCATTTTTAGGTGGATTTGATATCGATGAAGAACTTGGGAGTTATTCTACTCATTCGAGAAGTAAAATTGGTGGGTTCCAAGGTAGAGCACTTCAACCGTTTGACGTCTTATATATAAACGGTGGGCTCGCGCGACATGGTTATAAAGTTGTAACGAAAGAGCTCGACACGTCAAACGTAATTAGAGTAGTTAAGGGACAACAATATGACCGCTTCGATGAGGAAAACTTAGATCACTTTTTCCATAGCGAATATACAGTATCAAAAGAAAGTGACCGAATGGGATATCGTTTAGATGGTGAATCTGTTGAAGCAACGAATCATGATATTATTAGCGAAACGATTCTATTCGGGAGTATTCAAGTGCCTAAAAATGGAAAGCCAATTATATTACTTTCAGACCGACAAACAGCGGGTGGTTATACAAAAATTGCGACCGTTGCGAAAGTAGACATTCAAAAAATCGCACAAAAGAAACCTGGAGATAAAATACAATTTAAACTCATCACGATTGAAGAAGCGACTGAGCTATATAAAGAACAGTTACGCGCCATTCATAATAAAGAGTTTATCGGAACGACAAAAGAGTTTAATAACGTAAGACGCCCAGTTTCACAGCGTATTCATACATTAATTGGAGGTAAAGCGTAATGGATATCAATACAGTAAAAGAACTGATTAAACTATTGAACGATGAGAATTTATCGGTTTTAAAAATAGAAAGTGATGATATTAAAGTACACCTTGAACGTGATACGAATGTTTCAAAAGGAGGTAGTCAGAAAGTTGTAACGAACACGCCTGTCGAACGTAAAGAAACAAACACACCAGCAGACCCTTCGAAATATGTAGAAATTACAGCACCTCAGATCGGTACATTCTATACAAAGAAAGATGAACATAGCAGTGAAAACTTCGTCGAGATTGGTGACCGAATTGAAGTGGGTGACCAAATTGGTTACATTGAAGCGATGAAAATGTTTAACGATTTAAAATCAGACGTCTCTGGAATTGTTAGAGAAATCGTCGTACACAATGGAGAAGATGTAGAATACGGGGATGTACTCGTCCGAGTAGAACCGGAGGGTAATTAGTATGAGAAAAGTATTAATTGCAAACCGCGGAGAGATTGCGGTACGTATCATTCGTACGTTAAAAGAAATGAACATGACGAGTGTTGCGGTATATTCTACAGCTGACAAAAACTCGCTCCACGTGGCGATTGCGAACGAAGCATATGCAATTGGTGGACCAAAAAGTATCGATAGTTATTTAAACATCGATGCGATTTTAACTGCAGCTGAATTATCTGGAGCCGACGCGATACATCCAGGTTATGGATTTTTATCAGAATCAGCGGAGTTTGCGAGACGCGTCGAAGAAGCGGGACTGATTTTTATTGGACCAACTGCAGATATGATGGAAAAAATGGGTAACAAATCGATGGCGCGTGAAACGATGGCGAGTGTTGGAGTACCTGTAATCCCAGGAAGTGACGGGATCATCGACTCTGCTGACGACGTAAAAGAGATTGCGAAAGTCCATAACTACCCACTCGTCATAAAAGCTGTGTCAGGTGGCGGCGGTAAAGGGATGCGTTTTGCGTATAGTGACAAAGACGTAGACAAACTATATTATGACGCTAAAAACGAAGCGAAAAATGCGTTTAATGATGACAGACTATACGTAGAAAAGTTTATCGAGAAAGCACGACATATCGAAGTTCAAGTCATTGGTGATGGTAAAGGTGATGCGGTTCACTTATATGAGAGGGACTGTTCAATTCAGCGTAACAACCAAAAGCTGTTAGAAGAAGCACCCGCTGCTATTTTATCTGACGAAGAACGTAAATACATTACAGAAACGACACGTGACGCGATGAAACAGTTAAAATATCGCGGTGCTGGAACGGTCGAGTACTTATATGTTGAAGAAGAAAAGAAATTTTACTTTATTGAAATGAATACACGTGTGCAAGTCGAACATACAATTACAGAAGAAGTGACAGGTAAAGACATTATTAAAGCACAAATCATGGTCGCTTATGACGGTGAAATAGGTTTTACTCAAGACGACGTGAGTTTAAATGGTCACGCAATTGAAGCACGTATTAACGCTGAAGATCCGATGCACCAATTTAGACCGTCTCCTGGTAAAATCGAAGAGCTGCACTTCGGGCTTGGGCGTAATGTGCGAATTGACTCACATTTATACACGGGGTATACGATACCTCCGTATTACGACTCGATGGTCGCAAAACTCATCGTAAAAGATGATGACCGTGACTCTGCACTTACAAAACTCAAACTTGTCATCGGAGAAACAGTCATTGAGCCGATTAAAACGAACTTAGACTTTCAATTTTTCTTACTGTCACATCACAAAGTAATTGCGAATGATTATGATATCAAATTTATTTACGAAGAAAATATTATCGATACGGAGTGATAACGATGACACTAACAATTGATTTAAATGCAGACTTAGGCGAAAGTTTCGGGAACTATACAATCGGAAATGATGACAAAATTATTCCGCTTATTTCGTCAGCAAACGTCGCATGTGGTTTTCACGCGAGCGACCCTAAAGTAATGTTAGAAACAGTTAAACTCATTAAAGAATCAGGCGCGGGGCTCGGAGCTCATCCAGGATTCCCAGACAAAGAAGGATTCGGACGTAGGTATATGGACTGTACAGATGAAGAAATTTATAGTATGGTATTGTATCAACTTTCTGCGCTAGACGGTATTGCGAGAACAGTCGGAGTTGAAATGAATCACGTCAAACCACACGGTGCATTATATAACGCAACGTTTACAGATAAAAACCTCGCCCGCGTAATCGCACAAGCCGTCAAAGACTTTAATCCAAATTTAAAGTTAATGGGGCTATCGGAAAACAACCTCGTAAAAGCTGGAGAAGAAATAGGTTTACAAGTGGTACATGAAGTGTTTTTAGATCGTGCGTATGAAAACGACGGTACACTTGTCTCTAGACGTAAAGAGGGTGCGATGATTACAGATAGTAAACTAGCAGTTGAACGCGGGATTAGAATGCTTATTGAAGGTAAAGTAGAAGCAATAGACGGCACAGACATAGACATTAAAGCAGATAGTATTTGTGTACACGGTGATGGTGAAAAAGCACTACAATTTGTAAGAGAAATTAAATCTGCACTTGAAGCAAAAGGAATTGAAATACAAACGATGTAATCAAGATGAAGGAGTGAACTTATGCAAGGTGAAAAACAAAAATTAACAGCGTCACAACGTAGGCTACTATTTGGCGCAGTATTCTTGATGGCTACGTCATCAATTGGTCCAGCATTTTTAACACAGACGACAGTATTTACTGAACAGTTTTTAGCGAGTTTTGGATTTGCGATTTTAATATCAATTATCATTGATATCGGCGCACAATCAAATGTATGGCGTGTGTTATCAGTTAGCGGGAAACGTGGACAAGATGTTGCGAATGAGGTATTTCCTGGTTTAGGATCATTTATCGCAATTTTAATCGTGATCGGAGGATTTGCGTTTAACATCGGTAACGTTGCAGGCGCAGGGCTCGGTTTCAATGCGATATTTGGTTGGGATGTGCGAATTGGTGCAGCAATTACAGGAATATTTGCGATTATCATTTTCCTCATTAAAAATGGAAGAGCCGTAATGGACATCGTCACGCAAGGGCTCGGTATACTAATGATTTTAATCGTGTTATACGTTGCGATTGAATCAAAACCAGATATCGGTGAAGCAGCATTTAGAACGATTGTGCCTGAAGATCCACTATCAATGTTACTTCCAATTGTTACTATTGTAGGTGGGACAGTTGGAGGATATATCACGTTTGCCGGAGCACACCGTTTAATTGAAGCGGGTGTGACAGGTAAAGAGAATTTACATTTCGTATCTAAAGCAGCAAACTATGGGATTATTACAACAGGTGTCATGCGTACGTTACTATTCTTAGCAGTACTTGGTGTACTTGCTCAAGGTGCAGTGCTAGATCCAGATAACCCACCAGCGTCAGTATTCCAATTTGCGCTTGGAGACATCGGAGTAAAAGTATTCGGTGTCGTATTACTCGCTGCAGCACTATCTTCAGTCATCGGTGCGGCATATACGAGTGCGAGTTTCTTACGCGGATTTGGAAAAGTGTTTGATAAGCACAACAACCTCATCATCATAGCTTTCATTTTAGCATCGACGATTGTTTTCGTATTCATCGGTAGACCTGTAACACTACTCATACTTGCAGGTGCATTCAACGGACTCATTCTACCAGTCACACTCGCTGCGATCCTACTCGCATCGAGAAAGAAAAGTATCGTTGGAGATTACCGCCATCCAACAGCATGGTTAATATTTGGAGTAATAGCAGTTATCGTTACTGCAGTAGCAGGGATACTATCGTTAGAGGGACTTGCACAACTTTGGAATGGATAAAGTAATAGAAGTTCGCGTATAATCGAACTATATGACAAAACAAATTTATGATTATAGTATGGATTTAAATTTTATATAAAAAGCACCCTGAAGTTGGATCAAAGCCTAACTTCAGGGTTATTTATTATTATGAGATGATCTTCTATAATAAGTTAAAGGAATAAGGAAGAATCAGGTAATTTTTTTATTTCTTCCAATACTTGATTAGGAGATTTTTCCTCGATATGCCAAGTTCTGTACGTCGTTTTTTTTATAAATTCATTTAACAATATCTCCACTTCTTTTATGCAAATTTGCATATATAAAATTTTGTCAAATTGTTGTATGATTAAGTTAATACGCATATATGAATGAGGTATAGATCCAATCATAGGTGAAATATAAACAAGAGTATTACTATACATACATAAACTTATATTAATAAGTAATGGAACCAGCTAGTATTTGTAAGAGGTGCTATATTATGAGAAATATATTCATTTATTTTGCAAGTGTCTTAGTTCTAACGACAGGTGGTCTCATATATAATTTTGCGATAAGTTATTATATATTAGACGTTACAAAGTCTCCCTTATTATTTTCAATTAATACTGTAATAATGAGTGTTGGAACAATCATCTCACTCCCGATAATGGGTACTTTTATAGATAAGTATAACAGGAAATCTATAATAATATTTTTGGAAGGGCTTTCTTGTTTAAGTCTTATTTTGCTTCTAACATATATTTATATTTATGGTTTTAATATTTATTTTCTATTTTTTATTACAGCGATTAGATCGTTCATCGTGCCGGTTGTTTCTAATGCTTTTGATGCTTCACTCACTCAATTATTTAACGAAGATAAAATTCAAAATATTTTAGGGCAGGTTGGAACGATAAGAACAACAGTGTTTTTATTAGGACCATTAATAGCAGGAGTTATCTATGGCTTTGTTACCTTAGAAACTATGATATTAATATTTTTAATTTTACAATTTATTTCTTTACTTTTAAATTTCTTTTTAGTGTTTGATGAATATGAGACTAATCCGATAAAAGAACATGAAGACAAAGAAAACATTATAAAATATGTGGTGAGAAAGAATAAAGAAGCCTTTAAATATATTGAAAAAAATGATGTCTTATGGCGGATTATTCTTTTAGCAATGATTATTAATAGTGTTGGTGCAGCAAGTTTCAGTGTTTTACCAGATACAATAATGATTAAAGAATTATCATTCGATCCATATTATGTCGGAATAGCTAGTTCCATAATGGGCTTAGGATCCTTATTAGCTACATTAGTTCTTTCGAGGTTGAAACTAAACAATCCCTTAAAAGCAATGAAAATGGCATTTTTAGTACTAGCTATAGTAATGACTACCTTTACATTACCTGTATACGTTAATATGAACAATATTTATAGCTTGGTATATCTATCGCTGATAGGATTGACTATGGCTTTTACATTTCAATTTGTATCAATACCAATGATGAGTTATATGCAAAAGAGTATCGATAACCAATTCAAAGGAAGAGTTTTTTCTCTGTTAAATACTTTAGGAAATGTTTTGTTGCCTATTGGAACTTTAATATTTGGAGCTCTTTATGAAATGAAAATATATTTTTCAGCTAACTTATTTTCTTCAATCATAGTTATTATTGTTGCTTCCTTATTATTAAATAATAGTGTGATTAGGAAGAGCAAAACAATATATAATAACAAAATTCAACTATAGAAGGAGGGATGAAAATGGTACTAAAATTACAAGAGTTAAATCCATTTTCATCCTTAATACCAATCTATTATAGATTTTTTCTGAATGCCGAAACACACCTAAAGTTGGATTCTAGTATTCAACTTTAGGTGTTTAGTTCAAAATCTCTCTTTTACCGTTTCTATACTAAATCCAATCGCTCTTTATAGCACTTACGACATACAGGGACGTATTCTTCGTCACCGATTTGAATCGATTCACCGACATTTGTCGGAATATTATTATGTAATCTCATGTTTAATGTCGCTTTTTTATTGCAGAACTGACAAACCGTTTTTAATTCGTCAATAGCATCAGCGAGTTCCAGTAGTGTACGACTGCCTTCAAACAATTCATTTCTAAAATCTGTTTTTAAACCGAAAGCAATGACAGGAATATCGAGTAAGTCTGGAATATCGCTTAAATTATGAATGTCTTTTTTCGATAAAAATTGAGCTTCATCGATTAAAACTGCAAATACTTTTTCTTTCTCATTCTCTTTTTTAACTTTTTCAAAGATATCATCCGTTATATACTCTGCTTCGAGTTCTAAGCCGACTCTAGATTTTATTTTTTTATACCCACTTCTTGAATCAATCGGTGTTGTATACGCCAAGCATCTCTTACCTTGAGTCGTATATTGATGATGCGTCGTGATAATTTGATTACTTTTGTTACTTTGCATTGTCCCGTAACGAAAATAAAGTTTCGCCATAATAATCCCAACCTTTATATAATCAGCAACAATTTTATCATGAATTTCAGTTTTATGTATTATAAAAGTCTATTCTCGTGTAACATAATAATAGAATAGATAATGTTAGGGACGATTGTATGGGGCTATTTAAACAAGCAACAGAGTTTATTGAAATGATGTACGACGAGTTAAAATTAGGTGATCCAGCGAATAGGTTAAGCGAGATTAAAAAAGAGATTGATGAGACGAACCATTACACACATACGTCTAAAGAGTTAGAATACGGAGCACGTGTTGCTTGGCGTAATTCGAACCGTTGTATTGGTAGATTATACTGGGAAAGTCTCGTCGTTAGAGACGAGAGACATATCGATAATGAAGCGGATTTTGTTGAATCGATTGAAACGCATATTAATGATGCGACAAATGGTGGTAAAATTGTGCCGATGATTTCAGTGTATAGTAATGATATTAAGCTATATAACGAACAACTTATACGTTACGCAGGATATGATAATGTCGGAGATCCGAGGTCGAGAGCAGCGACTAAACAAGCAGAAAAGGTCGGTTGGAAGAGTGAACCAGGTGACTTTAATGTGTTGCCTCTTTTATATAGAGTAGGTGATGGAGAGATTCATTATCATGAATACCGTGAAGGCCTTATTAAAGAAGTAGACATCGAACATCATCATTATCCAAAGTTAAAAGATTTAGGTCTTAAATGGTACGCGGTACCGATTATTAGTTGTATGGATTTAGAAATAGGTGGAATTTATTACCATACAACACCGTTTAATGGCTGGTATATGGAAACAGAAATCGCGGTTAGAAATTTTACCGATGATTATCGATATAACAAATTAGAAAGTATCGCTAAAGCACTAGAATTAGACATGTCGAAGACGACGACATATTGGAGAGACCGAGCGCTCGTAGAAATTAGCTACGCAGTTTATCACTCGTTTAGAGATAGTAAAGTAACGATGGTCGATCATATTACAGCATCTAAACAATTTAAAACATTTGAACGATTAGAACAAGAAGCGAGACGTACAGTAACAGGAAAGTGGAGCTGGCTCGCACCCCCGTTATCACCGTCTCTGACTCATAACTATCATTACGGATTTGATAACACAATGAGGTCACCAAATTTCTTATATCGAGAAAACAAATGCCCCATGCATTAAAAATATTTCTTAGGAAATAATGAGACTGTAGATAACTCTTAAGAGGTCTACAGTCTTTTTTGTTATCTTTATTTATTTACTAACGCTCCTGTTGAGGAGAGTCTATATTTTAATTCGACTTTTGAGATAGTTAAGCTATATGTTTTCTCTAAGTATTTAACCATTTTATTTAATGACATTGGATTCTTTGTATAGATATCTTTTAACACGTCACTTTTTGACTGAACGTTAAGATCGTTAGTGTAAATGATTGGTGAACTGAAGCTTTGAGGGTATATGTTTTGTCTCGTTGCTAAAATTCTCTCTAACGTATAATCATTTAAGTAATCGAACAACTCGTGTTTAAATCCATGTTTTTTTAAGAAGGGTAGTGTAAAGTATTTATGTTTCTTCGTAAATTGTTTCACTTCATAGATGAAACTATCCACCATCGGTTTGGAAATTCCAAGATTTATTAAGTAAGTATAGTGGATGAGTTCATTTGGGCTAAGTCTAAAGATAATTAAATCTCTTTCGAGTTTGTATGTCTCAGAGTACCATTGTTGTGCTTTAAAAATTTCACGCGTATCAGTTTCAAATACTTCTTTAGAGATAATCCACGCTTTAATTGCTTCATGTGCATTGTTAAACGTGTCTTTGTAAATAATGGCGCTACCTTTTGTCGTATAGCCAAGATTATGGAATAATTGCTTACTCGGAATGAGTTCTTTATTTGCAATTTCAGATAAATCAGCCATGACGTCAGAGACTAAATAAATCGGTTCAGTGAGACGTTTTTTCGCTTCTTTATAAAACGACTCACATTTAGGAATCGTATTATGGCAACGAATGATTCCGTCAAATATATAGTCGACGTGTTGATTAGAAATATACGTAAACATCGTATCTCTGTGTAACCCGTAGTCATTTTGTAAATGATCGAGGAGTTCATTTAACGATCTACCGGTGAACTGACATACTTTATCTTCTATAAAATTTTGGTGGCTGCACCCGACTTGAATCGTACTAATTCTAATGATGGAAATGACGTCGTTAAATTTTGATAGACCGACTTTATTCATAAGACTACCGAGTTCATATCCATTTATAAGACCAATCTTCGACAGCGTTTTTTTATGATTTTCGTATACGAATTGTAATCCGTAGCTCCCTTTTAACGTCGATAATATATCGTTAATGATTTGAAACGTGTCTTGTGTGATGTTCGTATCATAGTATCTAAACTGATGTTTAATACTCTTTACGACAGAATATGAGTTGTCGATAATCGATTCAAACCGACGTATATCTGTTGGTTTAATATTTAGCACAGGGTTAGTTGTTAATTCGTTCATATATATTTCGTAAAATGATTCGAGTGCAAACGATTGGTCTTTATATCGATATACTAAATCTTCAAAGAGATTCGTGCTCGATTGTGTCACGACGTTACCTTCACTGTTTATAAACATCTTTTCAAAGTAGAGAAGGCGATCCAATTCCTCTTTTGTTAATATGTGGTCTTTAACGATTGCTTCGACGTCAGTTGAGAAATCATTAGTTTCAAATTTATTATATAAGTACGATATTACGTCATCATCTAATTGAAACACATACTGAAACGTATCACGAGGCATATTGTACTTTGTGATGTATTTACTATAATCATTCTCTTTTAAGTAATGCGGAATAAAATTCGCATTGATACGAGAAACATAAGTCAGTACAGTCGTTCTTGACACGCCAGTACTCTTACCGATTTCACGAACACTGACACCGTCTAGGCGCATTAAATACGTGGCTTTATTTGGAAAATCAAATGCGAGAACGTCTTTTAGAGACCAACGTTTGACGTAGTATTTATCTTTAACTTTTACAATAATTTCGTCATCTGTTAAAGCTGCTAGAGTTTCATATACTTTTTCTTTACCGTTTGAATAAAAATTATTCGATGATTGAATTAATCTTGCGACATCAATAGGCTGATCAATATCGTGTTCGACGAGTAATACGTATGAAATCACATCAATATATTTTTCAGAAAAAACGCTTTCAAATTCTTTTATAGCGGCTTGAGCTTTCTTATATATGGACCCGGCACCACGTTTTAAGTGGTAGTCATATTGTTCTTTAGAGAGCTGTTTTAATTGCTGAATAGTTTCAAAACCAGCATTTTTTAATGAGCGATGGACAGATGGTGTCATTCCGAAGCCTTTCAGTAAATCGATGTGCATTAAATCATCGACAGAAAGCGTGGCATTCTCTTCATATAACACGCTACAAATTCTTCGGATTTGAATATCTAATTCGCTATAGTTTGATAACACACGTTTGTTACTATATACGAAGTCGATCAATCTATACTCATCTTTAACGAGTGGTTTTACTGCGTTGAGTAGCTTTTTGTTATGTACGGATAACACAAATAATGAAATCGACACAAGAACTCCCTCCTTCATTATTTAAATAATTATGATTATTATATCACTTCATTTTAATAATGAAAGCGTTATTTTGTATAAAAGTAAAATAAAAAACTGTAATCTAGTGAGTGAATCACTAAATTACAGTTTTATGTTTATAAGTTACCCATTACTTTACGAATTTTAGGTCCTAAAATAATTAATATAACAGCAACGATAATTGCAAATGAACCTAAGTACATGAAGTACGCTTTCGTATCAATGAGGTCATATAATTTAACCATTTGTGCGTTCAGGCCTTGTGCCATTGCATTGGATAAGAACCAAACAGACATCATTTGTGATTGGAACGCTACAGGTGCAAGTCGTGTAGTAGTTGAAAGTCCGATTGGTGATACGAATAACTCACCAATTGTAACAAGGAAGAAGCTTAACACGAGCCATAATGGATGTATTAACCCTTCTGTACTTAAAGGAACAATCATAATTAAGTACGCTGCTCCGGCAAGTAATACGCCGACTGTAAACTTTGTGACAGTTGACGGGTTACGATCTCCAAGTTTCACCCATAGTCTAGAAATAATCGGTGCAAAAAATACGATGAATAACGGGTTTAATGACTGGAACCAAGCAGCTGGTATATTGAAATCAATTAAACCATTTGTAATATTTGCTACGCTTAATTCTGTTTTAGTATCTGCAAATGCTGCAAGTACTGTTGCTCCTTGTTCTTGAATCATCCAGAATACAACAGATGCTAAAAAGAGCGGAATGTAAGCAAATAAATGCGAGCGCTCCTTCTTGGATACTTTTTTCGATAGGATCATTTTCGTAATTAAAACAGTCGGTAAAATGACACCTAAAAATGTAATGAAGTTAGCGAATGCACCAATTGTTAATGTATTCGTCATTAAAGTAATTGTTATAAATAGCACTATCGCAATGATTGTGACTGCTGCGATAATACCGAATTTTTTCTTTTCTTCAGCTTTTAATGGATCGGATGGTTTTAAGCCGAGATCGCCAAGGTTTTTCTTGTTTGTGATTACATAAGTTAATAACCCAAAGAACATTCCGACAGCTGCAAGAGCAAATCCTGCATGGAAGCCGTATTTAACTTGTAATGTTCCAACGAGTAACGGTGAAATTAAACTTCCTAAGTTAATGGACATATAAAATAATGTAAATCCACTGTCGACCCTCGGGTCGTCTTTTTCATATAACATACCAACATTTGTAGATATATTTGGTTTTAATAATCCGGTACCAATAATGAGTAGAAGTAATGCAATCATTAAAACAGTAAAGTTATTTGGCAGTGCGAGTAAGATGTGACCAAGCATGATGAGTATTCCACCATAAAAAATCGAATGGCGAATACCAAATACTCTATCTGCGAGCCATCCTCCGATAATACCACTCATGTAAATTAACGCACCGTAAATCGATACGATTTGTAACGCAGTAGACTGTTCAAGTCCGAATCCGCCTTTTGTTACTGAGTAGTATAAGTAGTAGGCTAGAATCGCTTTCATACCATAGTAACTAAAACGTTCCCAAAATTCAGTAAAGAATAATGTAGATAACCCTCTCGGTTGACCAAAGAATCCTTTATCTGGAATTGACTGCTTGCTTGAATTATTGTCAGTCATATAAAATCCCCTTTGATTAAATTATAAAATGAACATAAGCTAGTGTAACACAATTTTAAATATTTCGTAGAAATAAAAACGAGAAGCTTAAATAAAGCTTCTCTTTAAAAGTAAAAATTAAACTAATTTTTTATATGCGCCAATTGCTGCTGACATATCGTAGTATGATGCACCGACTGATTTGAAGATTGTAATGTCTTTTTCATCTCTTTCAAATTCTTGATCTAATGCATCGTTTAAACCGATTGCTTTTTCCCACTTAAAGTCACCAGTTTTAACAGCGTGAATGAATTCACCTGCTTCTTCGATTACACCGTCGACGTCGTCGAATATGACGTGGCGTGCACGTTTAATTGAGTCGGTATGAATTTCACGCATCTCTGGCATATATGATCCGAGACCATTAATGTGTGCGCCGTCTTTTACATGTTCGTCTTCAAATACTGCTTCAGTAGAGTTTGTTGCGGTATTGATGATGTCTGAATCACGTGTTACGTCGTTGACGTTTTCACATATTTCGATTTCTGCTTTTACACCATGTGCTTCAAGACGTGCTTTAAAATCATCACATTTACTTAACGTACGGTTAAAGAGGCGAATCGTTTTAATATCGCGCACTTCAAGTACACCGAGTGCTTGCTCAAACGCCATACCGCCTGTTCCGATGATACCTAATTCTTTTGCATCTTTTTTAGCGAGTAAGTCTGTAGCGATACCCGTCATCGCACCGGTACGTAATCGTGTTAAATAACTCGCACTGAGTACTGCGACGTTTTCACCGTGCTCGAGTTCTGTCAGTACAGTAACTGCTTGAGTTGCAGGGTAGCCGTCTTTAGCATTGTCCGGGTAGATCGAGATAATTTTCACTGCTGAAAATTTCTCTTTATTATCAACACACGGCATGTAAAGCATTACTTTATCGCCATCTACAGGAATAACAGTACGCTGTTCCATTTTAATAAGACCCTCATTTAAAGTCTGTAAAGTATTGTGCGTATCTTTAATTGCTTCGTCCATTTTATAGACTTGTTCGATTTCTTGATCGTTAAAAGTCTTCACTTAAAACCCTCCGTAAATTAAACTTTTTCTGTAGTAATCTTGCTTTCTTCAACTTGTGGCTTATGTTTAATTTGTAACACACTGACTTAAATTAATAAAGCGTGCTGAACGTTTTGTTCAACACGCTTTTAGTATTTTAGATTAAACCAATCCATTTCCAGTATGTTGCACTGAATAGGAATATTAAGAGTAACCCGATAATTGTGAGTGGGACACCTGCTTTAAAGTATTGTTTAACAGTAAATGTTTCTGTACCGTATGCGAGCATTCCTTGTGGTGAACTGATTGGTAGTAGGAATCCAAAGCTGATTACAAATTGTTGAATTAATACGAAACCTATTGCTTGGTCACCTAAGTCTAATGTCGCTGTAAGTGATATAAATACCGGAATTAACGCCGCTGCTAAACTTGTCGCACTCGCAAATCCTAAGTGGATGAGTACGTTAAAGATTGATACGATAATGATCGTTGCAAGAATCGGCATTGAGTCTAATCCAAGTGATCCGAATGTTTTATCACTTAACCACTGCGCGCCACCTGTGTTTAGTAGTAAACTACCGAGTGAGATACCCGCACCGAACACGATTACTGTGCCCCATGGGATATATTTGACAGCGTCTTCCCATTTAATGACGCCGATTTTAGGCATTAACATAATCGCAATCGCTACTAAAGTTAACGATGAAGAATCGATTGGGTGGAGTACTTTTTCAGTTGCCCATCCGAGAAGTAGTAATACTGAGATGATGATTAAACGCCACTCACGTCCAGAGATTTTACCCATGTCATCGAGCTGTTGTTTAATCATTTCAGAACCACCAGGTACTTCATCGTACTCAGGTTTCATGACTTTCATCATGACAAAGTAAAGGACTATAGACATTAAGATCGACCACGGAGCTGCGTATAAGAACCATTCACCCCATGAAATGTCGACGCCCATCGTGTCGCTAATAAAGTTTACTGCAACTAAGTTTTGCGCTGCTGCAGTTTTAATACCGATGTTCCAAATAGATACGGCTTGTACTGCAGTGATGACGAGTAAACCTGCGAGTTTACTATCTTTTGAAATATTAAACGCTGTAATCATACCGATTAAAATCGGGATAACTGCTCCAGCACGTGCTGTTGCAGATGGAACGAAGAACGCTAAAATAATCGCAACGATAATACTACCGATGACGATACGTGACGTCTTATTACCAACGAGAGATAAGACGACGAGCGCTAAACGTTTGTGTAAATTTGTCGCTTGCATCGCTGCAGCTAAAAATAGTGCTGCTGCTACAAGGACGAGTGCAGATGACGAGTACCCACTAAACGCCAGTGATAATGAGTTTTTCGTACCGACTAAGTCACTACCTGACGCTGCTCCTTTTGTTAAGTAATCTCCTAATTCACCTGCTGGACTAAACCCGATGAGTAATATAATCAGTGCGAGAATCATTACTGAAGGTGTCGGATAAGATACCGCTTCAGTCACCCACATAATGACAGCAAATGCTAAAATCGCAAGCGCCATATGTGCAACGACTGGTAAACCGTCTGGTGTCGGCATAAGTAATATAGCAAATAATACGACGAAAGCTACAACCGTCCAAACGATGTTCATAGAACGTTTTTTATTTTGTGTTTGATCGTTTTCACGACTCATCAAACCATCCCTTTCTATACTATTAAATCAAATAATAGTCTCACTCTTATTATAAAGGCTATCTATGTGAAAATAAATACAAACTGTGACGATATTGTTATAGTTTAAATCGTCATTACATATATAGACGTTTTTCATCGATGTTAACCTAAAAATACTAGATTTATAGCACTTTCTAAAAGAAATCGAGTGGACAAATAATCGTTTAAATTGCACAATTAAAGTAATCATATGTGAAACGGAGATAATAACATGAAACGACCTGTATTTATAGGGCTTGCGGTATTATTTGTAGTATTTATCGTGTTTGCAGGTTTTAAGATCGCAAACCATCAAAAGTATGCGAATGTGTACGAAGAAATATATTCGATTTCGAAAACGAAGTATGCATCTTCATCGACCGTGTTTGATAAAGAAAAAGACGCGATTGAAACAAAGTATGAAGATGTTAAAGAAATCGATGAAATGCGCGTACAATATAATTTTTCAGATGTTGACGGTGGATTTGTCGTCGAATTGTTTGATGGGGCTAGTGTGTATACCGTGCGTTATAATGCTTCGGATAAAGTGCTGTACGAATCGTTTTCTGGTGATGAAAGTAAAGAAGCGGAGTTAAAGGAAGTGTTTAAACGTGAGTTTTTAGAAGACTGGTTTAATACACGTGCGAGTCGATTTAGTATGGATAATTTAGGAGACGTTGAAGTCATTAATGAATAAAAAAACGGGTAATGAGTTATTTTTCATGCTTCTCATACCCGCTTCTCGTTAATTTTTTTCGTATATCTCTTTTGTTAAATGGGAAAGTTAAACCGATTAATGTTTCGCTTTCTGTATCGCTATTAAGTGCTTGCTTCATATACGATTTACCGACTAAATATTCCCCGTCTCTATAATAATTTGAATTAAAACCTTCAACTGTATCAAAACTCTTTACGCCATCGAGCAGCTCTTTTCGAAGGCGTTTTTTTCTGTTACTAAGTTCTGAAGTTTTAATATGTCCTTCTTTAGTCGTAAAGATTTTAGTTTTCTCGATCGATATTGGTTGATTATCTTTGTATGTAATTTTGACGATAGATGACGTATTGTGGACGTTATCGATATTTTTATAAATCTCTTCGTTATCGTCTAGAGTTGTTAAACTCTCTTCTATGAGTAGATACGCTTTTGTATCACGATGAGATTTTTTAAAACGATTGTCAAACCAAATGGAAATAAAAACAATAAATACCAAAAGTAATACGATAAATATCCAACCACTAAGCGTAGTAGGCATCGATAGCTGATTGTAAAGCATAAGTCACCTTCTTCTATGTAGTCGTTAATACTTTACACACATTTACTAAAAAAGAAACATAAAAAATCACTTTACTTTTTGTAATCGCTTACTTATATTTAAAGTATCTTTACTTTAAGGAGGTTGTATTGTGAAGGAGAAAAAAGAAAAGTGGTATAAACGTCTGGAAATGCCAGATGCATTCGTCATTATATTTAGTATCGTACTACTCGCGGCTGTTTTATCTTACTTAATACCAGCTGGGACATTTGTACGTGAAGAGGTTGACGGAGTAACGCGTGTCATTCCAGGAAGTTATACGTATGTAGAATCTAACCCTGCGAATGTATTGGATTTATTTGTTTCGATACAAAAAGGGATGATCGACACAGCGAATATTATATTTTTAATTTTGATAGTCGGTGGAATCGTTAAGATTATTGAATATACTGGTGCGATTGATGCCGGAATAAACGTCCTAATTCAAAAGACAAAGGGCCGTTATATGGTTTTAATTACTCTCGTTGCCTTAACGTTTGGTATTTTAGCATCTATGGGACTCGTAGCGAACGCGGTAATCGCATTTGTACCGATTGGTATTGCGTTAGCTAGAAACTTGAAACTCGACGCGATCATTGGAGTATCGATGATTTACCTCGGCTATTATGCCGGGATGGTTGCAGGTATTTTTGACCCAGTTGTATTAGTGTTCGCACAAACGATAGCAGAACTTCCACTATTTTCTGGTATGACATTACGTGTATTTATATTTATCGGTATGATTTTATCGGTCATTATATTTACAAATCGTTACGCGAAAAAAGTAAAAAATGATCCGTCAAAATCTATATTAGGTAATCGACCATTTAATGACGATGAAGGAATCACAAATATTGAACCTCCGAAATTTACTGTATTACACGGAATTAACTTACTCATTTTCGTCGGATATCTCGGGTTTTTCATCTGGGGAGCATTTACGAGAAGTTGGGGAATTAATGAGTTAGTTGGTGTATTTTTAATGATGGGCTTTACAGTTGGATTTGTGTCACGTATTTCGCCTAACAAATTCGTTAAAATATTTATTGAAGGTGCGCGTGGTATTACATACGGTGCTTTAGTCGTTGGTCTCGCGCGTGCGGTCGTTATTATATTAGAAAACAGTCAAATTCTTGATACGATTGTAAATGCAACGCTCGTACCGTTACAAGCGATGCCGACATATATTGGCGGACTTATGTTATTTGTGTTTAACTTACTATTTAACTTCCTCGTAACGTCTGGTACTGGGCAAGCGGCCATCGTTATGCCATTAATGGTTCCGATTACGGATGTCATAGGAATTACAAGACAAACAGGTGTATTAGCATTTATACTCGGTGACGGTATTACAAATATCGTGGCACCGACGTCTGGTGTACTTATGGCAGTACTTGCGGTTGGTGGAGTGAAGTGGACGGACTGGCTGAAATTCGTTTGGCCGATATTACTTTCATGGATTGTAATTGGAACACTTGCGCTTCTATATGCGCTCGTTACAGGATACGGCCCATACTAATATCGGTTGCTTAAGGATAAAAATAACTTTACACTTATGACACAAAACAATTTAAGGTGGTTTTGAAATGAAAAAGTTATTCTCTATATTTTTATCTTTAGCAGTTTTAGTCACACTTGCTGCTTGTAGTAATGATGATAACAGTGAGGAAGTAAAAAGCGCAAAACAACAAGAACCAGTTGAAAATAAAGAAGAGACTAGCGAACCTAAAGAAGAGGAAAGTGAAACTAAAGAAGAGACTGTCACATACGAGAAAGAAGAGCAGGGTATTTTAGTGACGGTTGATTTAATTCATAAAGGTGAGGAACTAATCCGACAAGTTACGACAACAAAAGCAGATTACGAAGCCATTAACGTTTCTAATAAAGATGAGGCAAAGCAAAGATTTGAAGACATCGATGCTTTTGAAGCGTATGAAGGTGAAGAAGGTTTAAATTACGATGTAGAATTTAAAGAAGATCATTTCATAGAAACGATCGAAGTCGAGTATTCAAAAATAAGCCCAGAAAAGCTAAATGAATTAGTACGTCCAGCAGAAGATAACAAGACTGGTGAAATACAAAAAATAAGCCTTGATTTAACGATTAAGGAACTCGAACAAGCAGGATTTAAACTTAAGGAAAAATAAAATTTTTGACAAGATTTATATAACATTATACAATTAGTTCGAATTCGAAATAATTTTAAGGGGTGACATTTTATGACGAGGCAAAGCGATGCTTTAAAAACATTCGTGGCACTTAAACGTACGACAGATAATTTTTTTAAGCGAGTTAAAGCAGATATAAAATGTCACGGCCTGACTGTGAATGAGTTTGCGGTACTTGAAGTGTTATATAACAAAGGGCCACAACCCATTCAACAAATTAAAGAAAAAATACTCATCGCGAGTAGTTCAACGACGTATGTGATCGATAGTTTAGAAAAACGTAATTATGTCGTTCGTACACAAGATCTATCGGATAAGCGTACGTATCATGCGAGTCTGACTGAAAAGGGATATCAGTTGATTGATTCGGTGTTTCCAAGTCATGCTCAAATGATTGAATCATGCTTTCAAGATTTAGATGATGCGTCGTTAACTCAGCTTAGAGAATTATTAAAAATAGTTTCAACTCGAGTATCTAAATGATGCCGAGTTTGTTTTTATGATATATTTCGAATTCGAAATAATGTAGGAGGTAAAATTATGGAAAACAAACTTCTAGGACTCCACCACGTAACGGCAATGACAAAAGATGCGATAGAAAATTATAAGTTTTTCACTGAAATTTTAGGCATGCGACTCGTGAAAAAGACAGTCAATCAAGATGATATTTATACGTACCATACATTTTTTGCAGATGATGTTGGGAATGCAGGTACGGATATGACATTTTTTGATTTCCCAAATCAAGTTAAAGGTAAAAAAGGCACAAACTCTCTCTATAGAACGTCATTTCGCGTACCAAGTGACGCGGCAATTGAATATTACAAAAAACGTTTTGAAACATTTAATGTCACACACGAAGAAATCACTGAATTTAATGGGCATAAAGTTTTACGCTTTGAAGATGATGAAGAGCAATACTATCAACTTATATCTGACGAAGATAACAGAGGTGTTCAAGCAGGAATTCCGTGGAAAAATGGTCCGGTACCAAAGGAATATGCGATATACGGACTTGGGCCAATGGTCATTAAAGTCAGTTATTATGATGCGTTTATTGACATGTTACAAAATGTGTACGACATGGAAGTTGTATCTAAGAATGACACGTATACTATTTTAACGATGGGTGAAGGCGGTAATGGAGCTGAATTGCACGTGTTCCACGATGAAAAGAGTGAAGACTCTAAACAAGGTTATGGAGAAATTCACCATGTGGCATTTCGCGTAAAAGATGATGAAGCATTGAATAACTGGGTTCAGCGCTATAAAGAACACCGTGTGCCTAACTCAGGAATCATCGATCGATTTTATTTTAAAGCGTTATACGCAAGAATTGGTCATATTCTCTTTGAAATCTCAACAGATGGACCAGGATTTATGACCGATGAACCATACGAAACACTCGGTGAATCATTAGCATTGCCGCCAGCTTTAGAACATAGACGTGAAGATATCGAAACGAGAGTTCGTCCGTTTGACACTTCAAGGAAGTAGGTGAATGTTATGCACTATATATTTAACAAGGGCCAAAAAGGTAAACCGATATTCTTGCTTCTACATGGAACAGGATCAGACGAAAGAGGATTACTGCCACTCGCAAACATATTAGATGATTCATATGGCGTGTTATCAGTTAGAGGTAATGTTCAAGAAAACGGCATGAACCGATATTTTAAACGACTTAGTTTCGGTCAGTATGACTTAGAAGATTTAAATTATAGAGGGCAAGAATTGCTCGATTTTCTACAAGAAATATCAAAATCTGAAGGGTTCGACCTAAAGGATCTAATTCCAGTTGGATTTTCAAATGGCGCAAATATCGCAATTCACTTACTACTACGTGAAGATGTTGATTTTAAGCGGTCAATACTATTCGCACCACTTTATCCATTAGATCTAACTGATAACAGTAAAGATATGTCGAACCTAAAAGTGTTTTTATCAGTCGGGGATAACGATCCAATGGTGACACTAGAAGATAACGAATATGTAGAACAACTTTTTACTTCACGTGGAGCAAAAGTAACAACAGTTCATGTAAATGGACATGAAATTACAACTGATGCAGTTGAGAAAGCAAAAACATGGTTATTAAATCATTAAATTTATAAGGAAGAAGGAATTAAAATGACAACATTTAAATTAGACAAATCACACAGCTCAGTAGAATTTTCTGTAAAACATATGATGGTATCTACAGTGAAAGGTAGATTCACAGAATTTGATGGAGAAATTTCAGGTGATCTTGAAGACTTAAGCACATTACAAGTTAAAGGAATTGCGCATGTAGATTCAATCGAAACTAAAAATGCAGATCGTGACAATCATTTAAGATCCGCAGACTTTTTCGATGTAGAAAAATACCCTGAAATAGAATTCGTCTCGAAAACGGTAACAGACAATACGATTACAGGTGATTTAAAAATAAAAGATGAAGTTCATGAAGAAACTTTTGAATTTGAACATAACGGCGTGCACAAAAATCCATTTACAGATTCTTACGTGACGGGAGTTATTTTAAGAGGTACGATCAACCGCGAAAAATATGGACTTACTTGGAACCAACCGTTAGAAGCTGGAGGCGTCATGGTAGGTAAAGACGTCAAATTTGAAATCGGTGCAGAATTCGAAATCGCAGAATAATTTGTATAATTTTCAGAAAACATGTTGACATTCGTTTTTGAATGAATTACAGTTATATCCAACAATTTAATTTATCTTATCCAGAGAGGTGGAGGGACTGGCCCTTTGAAGCCTCGGCAGCGAGCATTTTATATGTGTTGTGCCAATTCCAGTAGCGTTTAGCTAGTAGATAAGAATAGTGCGACCCTATTTTTATCTATATAAAAATAGGGTTTTTTATTTTGTAATTTGCGTTGGAAGGTGAATTTTGTGATTCAAATTGAAAATGTCTCAAAGACATTTAATCGTAAAGGTGTAACAACCGAAGCACTAAAAAACGTTTCACTGGATATAAAAGAAGGTGAAATATACGGTATTGTCGGCTTTAGTGGCGCTGGGAAAAGTACGTTACTCCGTACGATCAACCACTTAACGACGCCGACAAGTGGCGAAGTCATCGTAGATGGTAAACATCTAAGCAAAGCGAATAGTAAAGAAATTCGTGAGATTAAAAAAGATATCGGTATGATATTCCAACATTTTAACTTGCTGAATTCAAAAACAGTATTTAAAAACGTGGCAATGCCGCTAATTTTATCTGGTACACCGAAAGAAGAAATTGAAAAAAGAGTAAACGAACTCCTTGATTTCGTCGGTTTAAAGGATAAAGCACAGAATTACCCAGATGAGTTGTCAGGTGGTCAAAAACAACGTATCGGAATCGCAAGAGCGCTCGCAACACAACCAAAAATTTTACTCTGTGACGAAGCGACGAGTGCTTTAGACCCTGAAACGACAGCATCGATTTTATCTTTACTTAAGAGAGTAAATGAAGAATATAACATTACGATTTTACTCATCACGCACGAAATGAGTGTCGTAAGAGAAATTTGTGACAAAGTTGCGATTATGGAAAATGGTGAAGTGATAGAGTCTGGTAGCGTGTTTGATATATTCTCAAATCCAAGCACGAGAACGGGTGTTAAATTCGTAAACACAGTCATGCATAGCGAAGTTCCGGACTTCGTACTTAGACTATTAAGCGACGATATAAAGCGTCATATTTATCGACTCAATTTCATCGCAGATAGTGCAGGCAAACCCATACTTAGTCAATTGTCAAAACGCTATGACGTTGAAGCGAGCGTGTTGTTTGGAAACATTACAGAGCTTCAACGTACACCGTTTGGTAATCTAATTGTCGAATTTATCGGTGAAGCGGATGAAATCGAGAAAGTTAAAGCATTTTTAACAGAACAAGAGGTCTTATATAGTGAGGTGACAAGAAATGCTAGTGAGTACTGATCGAATTTTAATTGCACTCGTTGAAACACTTCAAATGGTGACGATATCGTTTGTCTTTAGTATTTTACTCGGGATTCCACTTGGGGTGTTACTATACGTCACGAGAAATGGCGGAATTTTAGAAGAAAAAATAACATTCACTATTTTGAGTTTCGTTATTAACATTTTAAGATCAATTCCATTCATCATCTTACTCGTTGCAATTATACCGTTTACGAGACTCATCGTCGGAAGCTCAATTGGAACGGCGGCTGCGATTGTACCGATGGTCGTCTATGCAGGACCATATGTTGCAAGGCTCGTAGAATCATCGCTACTAGAAGTAGATGACGGAGTATTGGAAGCGGCAGATGCGATGGGCGCAACGCCTCTACAAACAATCTTTAGATTCGTTATCCCGGAAGCGTTAGGTTCACTCATCTTAAACTTCACAATCGCTACGATCGGTTTAGTTGGAGCATCAGCGATGGCTGGAACTGTTGGTGGTGGAGGAATTGGAGACTTAGCCATTACTTACGGTTATCAAAGATTTGATGGTATGACGATGTTAGTCACAGTAGTTATCCTCGTCGTTTTAGTTCAAGGATTACAGTCACTTGGAAATGGATTATCAAGAATAGTTAGAAGAAAGTAAAAATTAAAAGGGGAAATTTTATAATGAATAAATTACATGTATTATTTTTAGCACTTATATCTATCGTTGTCCTTAGCGCATGTGGTAATAACGAAAAAGTGAAAATTGGAGTTAGTGGTACAGATACGACAGTTTGGGATTTTGTCGCTGAAAAAGCGAAAAAAGAAGGTATTGATATTGAAATCGTATCGTTTAATGACTACGTTCAACCAAACACTGCACTTGCTGACGGTGATATCGATGCGAACGCATTCCAAACAGTTGCGTACTTCGATGAGTTTATTAAAGAAAGAGATTTAGACTTAGTACCGATTGCAACGACGAACTTAGCGCCGATGGGAATTTATTCTAACAAAATCAAAGATTTAAGCGAGTTAAAAGAAGGAGACACAATCGCATTACCAAACGACGTTTCAAACCAAGGGCGTGCGTTAATGCTTTTAGAAGAAGCGGGAGTTATTAAATTAGTCGATAACTATAACGGTTTAGATTCAATCGAAGATGCGATTGTTGAAAACAAGAAAAATATCGTATTTAAAGAAGTTGCGCCAGCTCAAATTCCAAGAACGTTAGATGACGTTACAGCTGGAGCGATCAACAACGGAATCGCAAGTGATGCAGGTTTTGATATTCAAAACGATTCAATTTTCTTAGAAGACGACACAGCAACGCCTTACGTTAACATTATCGCAGTCCGCGCTGAAGATAAAGATAACGAAACACTGAATAGAATTGCTGAACTTTACCAAGAAGATGATACGAAACAACTAATCTTAGATACTTATGGTGGTGCGTTAATTCCAACGTTCATTCCACTTGAAGATATTGGTTGGTAATAGAAAAATCCACTTTTAAAATGATGTGTTACCCAAGTTGTACTATTTGGTATTATACTGATTTTAAGGTATGTCTCTTGAAGAATTCAGGAGACATACTTTTAATTTGAGCTAAATTCTATATTTTTATAATAATCGATGCATTCAATTAGAAGCTTATGCGCCCTCTTATGACAGTATGAAAGAAGATCTGTCGAAAGTAAGAGAATATTTAATTAATGATAGGAAGTTAAATCCAGACATTGTAAATACATTGATGAGTAAAGGATTTATCCGACAAGATGAGAGAAATAATGCCGTTTATACATGGGTGAATAATGGAGAAATTGTTGGTCATAATTCAGAGGAGAGTTATAAGAAAAAAGATGGTGGAAGATACAAGCATATAGCGAGTGGTGCAAATCAAAAATTTGGTTTCTCATT
>NZ_KV802762.1:0-11400 GCF_001810835.1 Nosocomiicoccus sp. HMSC067E10
AGTTTTTGTTAATTATCTTGATATATTTAACAGATTAGCGTTTTTTCTGTTAATTAACGTCCTCTTTAACCTACCAAAAGAACAAAAGCCTACTGAGACGCTCAACTACTGGGAAACTCATCTATATTCACACAAAAAAGTCCCCTCTAACCAAAGAGGGGACTATCTAATATTTACTTCTCAAAATCACCAAAGTTCATGACGATTTTTAAGAAGAGTTCTAGTACGGATTTCATGCCGTCTTCGTCAATATCGAATTTTGGATGGTGGTGCGGATGTATGATTCCTTTGTCGACGTTTCCTACACCTGTTGAGAAATAGCAACCTGGTACTTTTTGTAAATAGTACGCTGCGTCTTCTCCGCCCATCGATGGAGGAAGTTTCACGACGCTCTCGACGAAGTCGACGTCTTTTTCAGCTAGACCGCGCACGTAATCCGTCATTTTGACGTCGTTTTTAAGCGCAGGGTAACCGCGGTGAATTTCAACGTCGAAGTCGACGTTTTGTGCGAGTCCTACGCCTTTAGCGATTTCTTCAATGCGTGATAGTACGAGTTCGCGGACGTCACTTTCATATGTGCGGACAGTTCCTTTTATCTCGACGTATTGTGGAATTACGTTAAATGCTTTTCCAGCGTTAAATGCAGTGACTGAAAGGACTGCAGATTCTAACGGATCGACATTTCTCGACACAATAGACTGTAACTGCTCGATTAAATACGCAGACGCAACGACTGGATCGTGCGTCGTATGAGGTGCAGCACCATGGCCACCTTTACCTGTCGCTGTAATCGTGAATGTATCGGCATTTGCGTACATTGATTCGTAGTTCCAGCCAAATTCATGGACAGGCTTTAAAGACGCAACGTGCGTGCCGAAGAAGTAATCGACACCATCTAAACAGCCGTCTTCGATCATTGATTTCGCACCACCTGGAACGAGTTCCTCAGCGTGTTGGAAGATAAAGACCACGTTTACCGGTAGTTCATCTTTATGTTCTGATAAAATATGCGCAAATGTAATCAGTGCAGCTGTATGCGCGTCGTGCCCACAAGCGTGCATCACACCGTCGTTTTTAGATTTATACGGCACGTCATTTTCTTCTTGGATTAAAAGCGCGTCAAAGTCTGCACGAAATGCGAGTGTATCGTATGACTCATCGACGATTAAACGCGCGACGACACCATTTCCACCGACGTCTCTTTTAATTTCTAAAGGTAAATCTTTTAATTCATCATAAATATATTGTTTCGTTTTAAACTCTTGAAATGAAGGCTCTGGATACATATGTAAATGTCTACGTCTTTTCACAGCGTCTTCAAAATGTTCGAGTATCGCTTCACGAATGTTCATAGAATTTCCTCCTTACTCGTCCCATGTAATGATATTTTCTAGCTCAATAATTTTCATAAACATTTTTAAAGCGGACAACATCGCGTCTTCATCTAAGTCAAACATTTCATGATGGTGCGCGTACGTTGAATTTTTACTTTCATTACCTGAACCTGTTAAGAAGAACGCACCCGGAGTATCTTGAATGTAAAACGAGAAGTCTTCACCGATCATTAAAGGTTTTGTGTCTGTGTAATTTAAGCCGAGTGATTTTGCTGCTTCCTCTACGATACCAACTTCTCTTTCGTGGTTGATTACTGGTGGGAATCCTCTATGGTAAAAGAAATCAGCTTCAGCACCACGTTTTTTAGTTGCAGCCTCAATTTCACGCTCGAAAATTTTTACGATTTCTTCTCTGACGTCGTGGTCAAACGTGCGTACTGTTCCTTCTAATACGACGCGGTCTGGCATGACGTTGAATGTGTCCCCAGCTTTAATATGACCAAACGTCACAACTGCACGGTCAATCGGTGAAATTTGACGGGATACGACCGACTGTAAATTCACTATTAACTCGCTCGCAATTAAAATCGCGTCGATGTTTCTTTGTGGATACGCTGCATGCCCACCACGGCCTTGAATCGTAATTCTAAATTTATCAGGGCTCGCAATTAATGCACCACTCGTAGAGTGAATTTCATGTGTATCGAACTGACTCCAGTAATGTTGGCCGTAGACAAAATCGACGTCATCTAAAATACGATCTTTAATCATCGCTTCAGCGCCACCTGGTGGTTCTTCTTCACCATATTGGAAGATAAAACTCACCTTACCATTTAATTTATCTTTAAATTTTGAGACAGCGTCGACGAGTGTGAGAAGTGTCGTCGTATGCGCGTCATGTCCACACGCATGCATCACTCCGTCCACAGTAGATTTGTACGGCACGTCTTTTTTATCTTGTATTGGTAACGCGTCAAAATCGGCACGAAACGCAATGTGCGGATGCCCGCTACCAAAACTTGCAAAGATACCTTTACCGTCGTTGTCGTCGTTTTCACCGACACGCTCTTTAATTTCAATGCCATCATACGACTTTAAACGATCTAATATAAATTGATATGTTTTTTCTTCTTGAAATGAAAGTTCGGGATGTTGGTGGAGATAGCGTCTAGTCTCGACCATGTCACTTTCATAGTTAGAAACGAGTTTTTCAATCGTCATCGTAACATCACTCCTATCTTTAATATTAATAGTTTAACAGAATCAATTGGAGAGTGGGTTAAAATAGTCCGAAAATTTCAAATACATTATAAATATCATTTGATTTTAAGTAGCTTTGTATTCTGTTAAAATATAAGTTAAGAACTTTAAGGAGGACGTTTAAATTATGTCAAAGACTTTACAAAAGTATTTAAATCAGAATTTAACTGAATTAAAGGATAACGGTCTATACAACGAAATCGACGTTGTAGAAGGTGCGAACGGTCCAATTATCAATATCGATGGAAAAGAATTAATTAACTTATCGTCAAATAACTATCTCGGTCTTGCAACAGATGAAGAAATGAAAGCAGTTGCAAAAGAAGCGATCGACTCACACGGTGTCGGTGCAGGAGCTGTACGTACGATTAACGGTACGATGGATCTTCATAGAGATTTAGAAGAAAAACTTGCGAAGTTTAAAGGTACAGAAGCGGTTATTGCGTTAACGTCAGGTTTTAACGCAAACCAAGGTGCAATTCCTGCAATTATGAAAAAAGGAGACGCTATTCTTTCTGACGAATTAAACCACGCGAGTATTATCGATGGATGTCGTTTATCTGGTGCGAAAATTATTCGTGTAAATCACAACGATCCAGAAGATTTACGTAAAAAAGCAAAAGAAGCGACAGAATCAGGCGAATACAATAAAGTAATGTATATTACAGACGGTGTATTTTCAATGGACGGAGACGTCGTAAACTTACCTGAAATGATTAAAGTCGCAAAGGAATTCGATCTTATTACGTACGTCGACGATGCGCACGGGTCAGGTGTTATGGGTAAAGGTGCCGGAACAGTAAAACACTTCGGCTTAGAAAAAGAAGTCGACTTACAAATGGGTACTTTATCTAAAGCGATTGGTGTCGTAGGAGGATACGTTGCGGGTTCTAAAGATTTAGTCGACTACTTAAAAGTTGCAGCACGCCCGTTCTTATTCTCAACAGCGCTAACACCAGCAGATACTGCAGCAATTACAAAAGCTGTTGAAAAATTAATGGCATCAACTGAACTTCATGACAAACTTTGGGAAAATGGAAACTACTTAAAACAAGGCTTAAAAGATGCTGGATTTGACATCGGAAACTCTGAAACACCGATTACTCCAGTTATTATTGGTGAAGAAAAGAAAGCACAAGAGTTTTCACGTCGCCTACAAGAAAAAGGCGTATACGCGAAATCGATTGTATTCCCAACAGTACCAAGAGGTACAGGGCGTGTGAGAAACATGCCAACAGCAGCACACACTAAAGAAATGCTCGATCAAGCAATCGAAATTTACACAGAAGTCGGTAAAGAACTCGGCATCATTTAAGGAGGATTTTCATCGTGGAAAAATTTTTAGTGACTGGAGCTTTAGGACAAATTGGGACCGAACTCGTCGTACGTTTAAGAGAAATGTACGGCGAAGAAAATGTGTTACCAACGGATATTCGTATGCCAGAACGTGGACCGATGGTCGGCAAACCGTTTGAGATTTTAGATGTGACAGATAAAGAACGCGTTATGGAGGTCGTTGAAGCGTTCCAGCCGGATTCGATTCTCCATTTAGCGGCGTTACTCAGTGCGACTGCTGAAGAAAATCCAGAGCTCGCTTGGCATATTAATATGGGCGGCTTATTTAACACGATTGAAGCGGCTCGTATTTATGGTACGCAGTACTTTACACCAAGCTCGATCGGAAGTTTTGGTCCGAGCACGCCTAAAGATAATACACCACAGCACACACTGATGCGTCCGACGACGATGTACGGTGTGAACAAAGTGGCAGGAGAACTTCTTTTAGATTATTACTACACGAAGTTCGGCGTCGATACACGTTCTGTACGTTTCCCTGGTTTAATTAGCTTTATGCAAGAGCCGGGTGGCGGAACGACAGACTACGCGGTCGAAATTTATTTCGATGCGATTCGTAAGGGCGAGTACACGTCCTTTATCGACAAAGGGACTTACATGGATATGATGTTTATGGATGATGCAATCGATGCGATTATCGACTTATTACATGCAGATCCAGAAAAATTAAAAACGCGTAACGCGTTTAACGTTTCAGCGATGAGTATTGAACCTGAAATGGTTGCAGAGTCGATTCGTAAACACATTCCAGATTTTAAACTGAATTATGATGTTGACCCTGTGCGCCAAGGGATTGCAGAGTCATGGCCAAACTCACTCGATTGTAGTGAAGCAAAAGAGCAGTGGGATTTTAATCCGAAATATGATTTAGATAAAATGACAGAAGTGATGCTTAAAAACATCAAAGTAAAAGTGACAGAGCAGTAGGTGATTTTTTGGTAAAAGTGATCGCTTATGACAAAGACGGCACATTATTAAATTACGAAAAAATATGGACGCCGTTCGCGAAGGCGAGTTTAGACGCGTTTGAAGCACATTTTGACCTTGGATATGACGAGGCGTTTAGACGTGAGGTCGGGTTTGTTGATGAAAAAATTCAGCCGAACTCGATGCTTGCTTCTGGAACAGGGCGAGACATTCAAAATGCATATGATAGACGCGCATATGGTGGTGGCGATTGGGCAGAAGAGTATTATTTAAAACACGTTCATAAATACTTAAATAACATGGAGCTACTTCCTGGTGCTGTTGAAGCGTTAAGAGAAGGACAGCGACTCGGCTATAAAAATGCGATTGTGACGTCTGACTCGAGACTAAGTACAGAAGCATTTTTAAAGAAATTTAATTTAAACGAACTCGTCGATTTTGTGATTGCTGGAGATGATTCAATCTATTCTAAGCCAGACGTTGAAGTTTTGGATACGATCATTGAAGCGGGTTATACGTATGATGAAATCGCAGTTGTCGGAGATAATTATACGGATACGCAACTTGGAAAAGATGATGGTGTCACGACAATCGGTGTTTTAAGTGGCACGTCGACTCGAGAGTTTTTAAGTGACGCTCACCATATTGTTGACGGTGTGCATGAATTATTTAACGGTGGGAAGTTTATCGTCTAATGAACCACGAAAAATATATGCAACACGCAATTATAGAAGCTAAAAAAGCAGCGGAGATTGGTGAAGTACCGATCGGAGCAGTCATCGTAAAAGATGACGAGGTCATCGCTCGCGCACACAACTTACGTGAAACATCGCAGCAACCGACCGCCCACGCGGAACTTCTTGCGATAGAATCCGCGTGTGAAGCGCTCGGCACATTCAGGCTCGAAGAGTGTACACTTTATGTGACACTCGAGCCGTGCGTTATGTGCAGCGGGGTGATTATAATGAGCCGTATCCCAACTGTCGTTTACGGAGCGTCTGACAAAAAAGGCGGCACAGTCGACAGTTTAATGCATTTACTGAATGAGAAGCGATTCAATCACCAAGCAGAAGTAGTTGCTGGTGTTTTAGCAGATGAATGTGGACAGATGCTCACGGACTTTTTTAAAGAGTTGAGAGCGAATAAAAAACGAAAACGCCTTAAGTGAAACGCGGGCTTGAAATGATGATATTTCAAGCCCACACTTAAAGGCGTTTTTTATTTGAATTCGTCTGGTTTTCCGAGAAGTAATAAAGAAACAGCAACGACGAGTACTGCACACATAATCGAGTACATTAAAATACTCGAAATACTACCAGACGGAGATTCGACAAGGTTATTAATCGTATTAAACACTAAAAACGCGATCAACATGACGCGTAGTGCGTAGAAAATTCGAGTTTTGTTCATAAAATAGCGTCTCCTTAACGGTTTATATGTCTTAACTATAACGAAGTGAGCGAAAAAAGGCGAGGAGCTGGTCAAACAAAGTAGAGAGCAGGTTTTTATTCTTTTAAATAGTAGAGTGATGGATATAAAGTGTAATAATACTGTTTCGTCTGGATTTATCTAACAAAAATATCGTGATTTTGTTAATTATACGGATATATTTAACAAATTCTGGTCGACGAGCGTAATTTTTGTTAAATATAATTTTTTATCTAACAAAAAATTGATAAAACACTCGCGAATCTGTTAATTAAATCAATATATCTAACAGAATTGACTATTTTTTGTTAAATAAATCCCATCAGACACACACATCACGAACAACTCCAAACAAAAAAGCTAGACCCGCCTAGGTCTAGCTCACATTTATTATTTCTCAAATCTCATACGGCTGAATGCATCGTGTTGGTGGATGCTTTCTTCGTTGCGGCACTCGATTTCAAATGCCTTAACCCATGGTAAATCATGAATATCGTATGCGACGAGGCGAATGAGGTCTTCAACGAAACGTGGATTTTCATACGCGCGTTCTGTGACCATTTTTTCATCTGTTCTTTTTAAAATCGGGTACAGCTGACTCGATGCGTTAATTTCTAACGCTCGGTAGACGATTTCTTTGTAATCAGCAGGTACTTCTTCGTTTTTATCGATATCTAGAAGCACAGTTATAAACCCGCGCTGGTTGTGCGCGCTGTACTCACTGATTTCTTTTGAACATGGGCATAGCGTCGTGACGCTTGCTGTCATACCGAACTGTGTTTTTGTCACAGCGTCATCCGTATATTCCATATGATAACGTACGTCCGCGTGTGCTACCGCATCAAGTTCAGTGCCAGGTGACGGTTTGTTAAAGAACCATGTGGACTCGACAGTGAGTTCAGATGATTCTTGGTTCATACGTTCTTTTAGTACTGCGAGTACTTTTTCTAGCGTATCAAATTCAAGTAGAATTCCGCCGTCATTTTGAGTTTGTAACGACTCTAAAATTCGGCTCATGTTGATTCCTTTTTCGTCTCGTCGTAAGCTCGTTGCGAGTTCGAATTTCCCAACAGATTGGTAATCTCCAACACGAACAGGGTACGTCAGGTTATTGATACCGACAGATTGTACGTCAAAGAGGAAGTCTTTTTTCGTATTCTGTAAGTCGGCCATTTCTTCTTTCGTTTTTGGCTTCGTTCCTTTGATCGGATCGACTGAACCAAAGTGTTTATATCGCGCTTCGCGATTTGAAAGATCTATATTCGTCATGCTTAGCTACTCCTTATTTTTCCAATCATTAATATCGTAATAATAGAAGTTTTCTTTCTCAAACCAACGCTCGCGTGCCTCTTTACTAAATTGAGTATCTTTACATAGCTCGATTAACAGCTTTTCTGTTTGAGATTTATGTGCAGCGAGTACTTCTTTTTTACGTTCAGCATACTTTTTAATATCCGTTTGAAGTGTTGGTTCGCCTAAATCAGCAAACGTACGCTTATCAAATGCGACGAGCGTTAGCGTTGGGCGCTTACTTTCTTCCATTTCAGCGACGACGTTCAATACTGCTTCAGCAGTCGCTTCGTGATCCGGGTGTACGCTGTATCCCGGGTAAAATGTAATTAAACGCGTTGGCTCTGTGTCTTCAATTACTTTTCGTATATCATTTTCAAGTAATTCTTGATTTTCAAACTCGAGTGTCTTATCTCTATAATCTAAAAATCTCACGTCTAAATCCATGAGTCGTGCCGCTTCTAGTTGTTCTTGTTTACGTAATTTAGACAGTGTTTCACGCGTCACTGGTGGGTTACCGATGTTGCGCCCCATATCACCATACGTTAAGCACGCATACGTCACCGGCACGCCCATATCTCGGTACGTCATTATCGTTCCTGCAACACCAAACGCTTCGTCGTCTGGGTGAGGGTAAATAATTAGTACATGATTTTCTTTTTCAAGTGACATAATATCCCTCGTTCAATCTTATTTTTTCAGTTTCTCTCGACTAATTTCTAATGCAGCAGCAAGTTTTCCGTCGTGGTCAATACCATGTAGGATAAAGACCCCGTCCTCTACTGTGTAATGAGACAGACCAGTCACGTATACCCATCCGTCATTGTCGAGTTTAAGGCCAACGCGGTATTCAAAATTACCGCCACCTTTAAGCGTCCCCTCAGTGTACTTGATTTGGACGTTTCGGACAAACGTGCCTGTATTAAATTTAGTATCATCGTTATGGCTTGCATACACGCCACTCGTTACTTCAACGTATAAGTAAACAGGTTCGTTTTTATGTGCATCGAGTAGGCGCTGTACTTCAGCTTCATCAATTCGTTTTAATCCCATTATAATCCTCCATAATATAATAAGAGAGATAAAAATCTCTCTTACCGTTATAGTGGTTTCACTTGTACGTCTACTGTACCAACTTTATTGTATGCGTTGTGTCTCACAACTCCAACGTGTTCGTTCATTTGTGAACCGTGCTTAATTGCCGATGCGACAAATGCTTTTGCTGCTTTAACCGCTTCAAGTGGTTCTAAACCATTCGTAAAGTTCGATGCGACTGCTGCAGCGAATGTACATCCTGCACCGTGGTTATATGCTTTTTCTAATTTATCTGCATATAATCCGTAGAAGCTTTCACCGTCGTAGAAGATGTCTAGTGCTTCATCGACTTGAAGGTCTGTACCACCTTTAATTACGACGTATTTAGGGCCGTATTCGTAAATCTTTTTAGCCGCTTCTTTTACTTCTTCAACTGTTTTAGGTGTTTTCATACCAGCTAAGTTACCCGCTTCAACTAAGTTCGGCGTTACGATTGTTGAAATCGGTAGTAATTCTTTTTGCATACTATCTACAACACCTGGGTTTAATACTGTGTCGTCACCTTTACATACCATCACTGGGTCGAAGATGAAAAACTCCGCGTCACTTTTTTTGATTGCTTCGCTTGCGCGTGAAATGACATCCTCATTTGGGAGCATTCCTGTTTTAACAGTATTTGGGCTTAGAGAAAGTGCTGTTTCGAGTTGTTCATCTAACACTTCTAATGGAACATGGTGTACGCGGTGTGACCACGTATTTGGATCCATTGACACGATCGTTGTGAGTGCACAAAAACCGTATAAATCATGATCTTCAAATGTCTTTACATCAGCTGCGTAACCAGCGCCTCCTGAGACGTCTGTTCCCGCAATTGTAAGTACTTTTTTCTGCGTCATATTACTCATTCTCCTATCCTAGACAATAATGATTATATTTTACTATATAAAGTGCTCTTTATCTACATTGATGCTTAACTTAAATGGTATACTGTGAATGTAGGAGGCCTGCTATGAATTGGTCAGAGTGTTTTAAAATAATTAAACAAAAATGTGATTTTACCGAGCTTGAAACAGTGCTCGAAAATAAATATCGTGACGGTGTTGTTTATCCAAAGCGAGATGAAATATATCGTGCGTTTCAGTTAACACCGTTTCAAGATGTGAAAGTCGTCATACTTGGTCAAGATCCGTACCACGGTGAGAACCAAGCGTATGGACTTGCGTTTAGTGTACGTCCTGGTGTGACGGTACCGCCGAGTTTACGTAATATGTATAAAGAACTTGAAAATGATCTCGGTGTAAAACGTACTGACGGTGACCTTTCAGATTGGGCGCGTGAAGGGGTGCTACTGTTAAACACTGTGTTAACCGTCGACGCACATAAAGCAAACTCACACCGAGGTATCGGCTGGGAGTGCTTCACTGACTCAATTATCGAAACGCTAAGTAACGAACGTGACGGACTCGTGTTTATTTTATGGGGGAATCCCGCAAAGAAAAAAATAAAGTTAATCGATACGTCAAAACATAAAGTTATTACCGGTGTGCACCCGAGTCCGCTCGCTGCAAATAGAGGTGGATTTTTCGGGACGAATCCGTATAGTAGGGCGAACGCGTACTTAATCGAACAAGGAAAATCGCCAATAGATTGGAGTGAACAATTTGAGAAAAAAGGTCATTAACTCAATTAAAAACGAACTTGATTTATATGAAACGTCAAACGACGAAAAGCATTTATATACAGTTGAAAAGTTGGTACAATTATTAAAAGATAAACCACCCGTTGACGATGAGCCTACACTCGACGTGAAAAAAGAGGCGCGTCCGTTAAAAAAACGTACGCTCGATAACACGTATATCGCGAGCGAATCGAAAACGTCGATTTTTGATTTTTAAGGAGATTAGAAAATGAGAATGTTAATTATACTCGGTGCAGTGAATGCACTCATCAGTGTCGCTGCAGGTGCGTTTGGCGCACACGGTTTAGAAGGAAAGTTATCCGAACATTATTTAGAAGTGTGGGAGACAGCGTGTAGATATCAAATGTATCATGCGCTCGGGTTGATTTTACTCGGTGTATTAAATGGTGTGACAGGAACGACGATGTTTAATGCAGCAGGAATCGTAATGTTCATCGGAATTCTATTATTTACTGGATCGCTATTTATTTTATCGACGACAGGCATTGGTATCCTCGGCGCGATTACACCAATCGGAGGCGTGATGTTTATCGCGTCATGGATTATGGTTATCGTTCAAATTTTAAAAGTGAAGATGTAATGATAAGCACCTCTTTTGTGAGGTGCTTTTTTGCGGGTGATGAAAAGCTGGTTGCTTGGTTCGCCGGGTATCGGGCTTTTCATCTTTTTATTTACAAAAATTAGTTGAATTTGTTAGATATATTCGGATAATTAACAGAATCTCAGGTTTTTCATCAGTATTTGTTAGATAAAATATTATAATTAACAAAAACCGGGGAAAGCAGCCGAATTATGTTAAATAATTTCGGATAATGAACAAAATCGCGATATTTTTGTTAATTATATTTGGTAGAGGTTGTGTTTTTACCATTTAAAGATGAAAAACCACCCCGGCCCGATCTTATTAACAAAAAATAGTCAAATCTGTTAAATATATCGAGATAATTAACAGAATCTCGGTTTTTTCATCCCTTTTTGTTAGATATAAAATTATAATTAACAAAAACCGGACCAAGCAGCCGAAATATGTCAAATAAATCCGGATAATTAACAAAATCATGATATTTTTGT
>NZ_KV802763.1:0-12348 GCF_001810835.1 Nosocomiicoccus sp. HMSC067E10
TCAAGTGGCTAACTTAAACTTGAAATTTAAGAAAATATACAGAAGGGCATTTATTATTTTATTTTATAATACACTTTTTTTGCGACGCTTTTTAATTTACGTTTTACTCTCTTTTTGTTTCGGTTTATAAATGAATTATCTTTTTTTGTTAATGCATTTATTTTTCTTTCTAATTCATCTATTTTTAATTGTTGCAATTCAGCTTTATACGCTAATAGTACAGCATTACCATCTTTTTGACGATAAGCCCTTAATCGGTTATAAAAGCGATCGTTTACATATTCTTCGGCCCTTTCTGGGAAAGAGCTATTGAACAAGTCAGCAAACAGTTCTAGCCAGTCATTGTGGACTTTTGTCTTATGGATATGGATTAAATAATTAAGTGTGTTTCCAATACCAAAATTCATTATTCTATCTACAAAAGCAGCAGCAGCACGATCTTTAAACTCTTGGTCACCAAGTTCACCATCATAAATTATATTTAAGATTTCTTTATAATTTTCAAACGTCCTGTTTTTAGACTGCTTACTTGAGGTTAACCGGTCATCTGTATGATGTACGATATAATAATAAGGCTGATCAGCTAATATACTATGAACTTTTGTGTTAAAAAGAAATCGTGCTGTCACGAGCATGTCTTCGCCAATCAAGACATCTTTGTCAAATTTTAAATTTAACCGATCCCACTCTGATCTTTTAAAAGCTTTAAGTACGGATAAGGCAGTTAGCATATTATTCTCGATAATATCTGCATTACCTAATGATCCATGCTTGGCAAATGATCTCGGTACGTTACCTTTGATGTTATCTTCATTGCCTTTCACATACTTAGGGTAGATGATATCTGAATTGTTTGTTTTAGCAAAATCATATAGGTGAGTTACTAGCTCTTTTGCAACAAAGTCATCAGAATCTACAAAAAACAAATATTCTCCTTCAGCGTGTTCAGCTGCTGTGTTTCTTGGAATACTAGCATTACCAGAGTTCTCATCAAGTTTTAACAGCTTATAGTTTTTGAATTCTTCTTCTTCAAAAATGCTTTTAACTTTTTCGAATGTTCCATCTGTAGAACAGTCATCAACAACTATAATTTCATAATTTTCTTCAGGCTCAGTCTGGTTGATTAATGATAGAATGCATTTGTCAATTTTATTTACTCGATTGTATACAGGAATACAGAAACTAACTTTTTTCATAAGATCTCCTTGATAGCTTTAGGGTATGAGGTGTCATTACTTTTCTTTATTAAACACGTCATTAACAAGACGCTCACTTGATCGACCATCTGTATATTTGAAGTGTTTATTTATAAAGTTAGTAATTTTTTCTTCCTCGAAATCTTTGTTATATAGAGATGTAATCAGCTCATCGAAATCTTGTACAATTTTTCCTGGTACGAAGTCTGTATAAGTTTCGTAAAAGTCTCTTTTAGAAACGTAATCTTCTAAGTCATATGCATAAAACAGCATTGGCTTCTTGAATAAAGAGAACTCATATACTAATGACGAATAATCACTGATTAAAATGTCTGTAATAAATAAAATGTTATTTACTTCCCTGTAGCTTGATATATCGATGAAATACTTATTGTATTTCATAGGGAATTTTAGTTTGTTTCTTACAAATGGATGCATTTTAAACAGTACGACTGAGTTTGATTCTTCACAGTATTTCGCTAATTTTGCGAAATCTATTTTAAAGAACGGATAATAAGCAGAATTATGACCATTACCTCTAAAAGTAGGTGCAAAAAGAATCACTTGTTTATCTTTAATTTGTGGGTAAATAGAATATAATTCCTTCGTTACTTTTTTCTCATATTTATCATTAAAGAATATGTCCGTTCTTGGAACTCCAGTTGGAATGACATTAGATTCTTTAATACCAAATGCTTCAGCATAATATGGAATATCATTCTCTGCGGAAACATATACTTTTGTATAGTTTCTATGAGAACGCGTATTAAAGAAATTACCACCTGATTTACCAACTCTACTATAGCCAAATGTTTTAAATGTACCGACCGCATGCCATACTTGGATGATTTCCTGATCTTTTCTAAAATTGACTCTATATATCATTGGATGAAAGTCATCCACAAAGATGTATTTAGATTTACCCAGTAGGTAGGGGAATTTAAACTTGTCAAAAAAGTTTCTTCGATCCGTTATATGGCGTTTAAATTGTTGGTGAATATTATACTCCTTATCTTTATCTTGTCGAATCATCTCTCTAAAAATATATTCGAAATTTCCAGACATTTCTGCTCTTGAGTCTGATGTAAATAATACATCTTTCGTATTATTTTTGTTTCTATATTTTGACCAGTTAAAGATGAGATGGAATATAAAATCCCTGATTGAGAATGATGTTTTATTATAATTTCTACGAATACTTTTCATTGTTGCTTCATAGAAATCCAATTTTTCTTTTGGTTGTTTAAAAGATATTGAAAGTAAGAACTCGTTGACTTCTGTAGATAACATTGGAGTTACAGTATAAACTGTACTTTTTGAAGTTCCACTTCGTTTAAACTCTTTTCCATAATATGATAAGACAAAATTATGAATAGTATTCTCATCGCCTAATTCTATAATCTCATTTAATGTTTCTTGTTCGTCATTTGTCAGTTCAAGTTTTGAAGCATCTAGAAGTGTCTCTGAAGTTTGAGCAATGTACGTATATTCATCTTCAACGACTATTAAATAATCATCTTCTGGTAAGTAATTACCATTATTTATGTTAGATAAAGAAAATCGTGCAGAGAACTTATCCCCCTCGATGTTGACCTCATTGGCAGTCATTACTTTCGATTCATCTAGATTTCTTAAATAGAATTCTGGAGATGAAAAATCTCCATCTAAGAAGCGTCCTTCTATAAAGAATTGCACGCGTTCCCATCTAATATTTTCAATTACAACCTTGCGTTCTTTCATGTTTATACCTCGTTAATTTAGATTTCCCATTTCATGACTGTTTTACCCCATGATGTTGATAGATCTGCTTCAAAAGCAGCTGTAACGTCATCAATTGTGCGAACTGTAAATTCTTTTCCTTTTAATAATGATAGTTTATCTACAATATCTGGATGCTGTCGATAAATATCAGCAACTGCTTGAAAGTCTTTTGCACCACTACGACTACTACCGATGAGTGTAAGTCCACGTTCTAATACCATTCTTGTATTTATTTCGACAGGATGCTCACTAACACCTAACAATGCTATTGAGCCTTCAGGATTTATATGATCAATGATTTGATCAATTGCGCTTTGACTACCACGTCCTCCGACGCATTCAAATGCATGATCAAAAGTTAAATCCTCAGGGATTTCATCTATATAAAAAGTCTTGTCGACAAATGAAAAGTAGCTTAACTTATACTCCGTTTTCCCGAACACGTAAATTTTAGCATCGGGATATATTTTTCTGAGTAAAATGGCAGTTATATAACCAAGGTTGCCATCTCCCCAAATTCCGAAACTTGATGTATTTGAAATAGATTTTCTTTTAAAGCGATCGATTGCGTGTATGCTTACTGAAACTAATTCAGAATAAGAAACAGTACTGAAGTCCATTTCGTCAGGTAAAACAATAGCACGATCGTGATCTAAAAAGACATAGTCTTGCATAAAACCGTCATAACCACTAGATCTGAACTTGCTAGATTTTAAGTAGTTTTCTGCAATTACTTCATCCACTTCTGTTGGAGTGTTAGGGACCATTAATACTTTTGTGCCGACTTTAAATTGCCCCTTACTATCATAAACAACTTCTCCAACACCTTCATGAATTAAAGCCATTGGTAGCTTTTCTCTCATTGCTTGTTCGCCACGTGTACCTGTGTAATAACGTTGGTCTGCAGCACATATAGATAAATATGTTGGTCTTACAACCACTTTATTTGAGTTAATATCTTTATTTGTATAAGTTACTTCAAACTGTCTAGGAGATACTAACTGATAAATTTGATTAATCATCTGCTATACCACCCTTAATAATTGAATTCGCAACTTTTAAGTCGTATGGTGTTGTGACTTTAATGTTAAATAATTCACCGTCTACTAAGCGAACTTCTCCACCTTGTTCGACAATAATTTTACAAGCATCAGTTAAAATGTTTTTCTGTTCTTCTGAAAGTGAACTGTATTTTTCTTTTAATAACTTTATGTTAAAAGATTGTGGAGTTTGACCTTGATACATATGATCTCTGACAGGGATGCTTGAAATTGTTTTACCATCTGTTGAAGTCACTATGGTATCAATCGCACTTATAACCGTGTCTACAGCACCATATTCTTTTGCTAATTGAATATTTTCTTTAATAATGCGATGTGTTAAAAATGGTCTTACCGCATCATGAGTTACGATAATATCGTCATCATTTGTACCGTGATGTTCATCGATGTAGTCTAAGATGTTCATAATCGTTTCATTACGATCTTCTCCACCTTTTATTACGATTACTTTATCTGAGTTGATATTATGTTTAGAGAGAATATCATTTGTATGTCCGATCCATTTTTCAGGAGTTGCAATAATAATTTTATTAAAATCATTTTCTAAAATAAACTTCTCCACTGTATGGATAATAATTGGTTTATCATTTAAATCTAAAAATTGTTTTGGGAGAGGAACATTCCCCATTCTTGATCCAATTCCTCCAGCTAATATACCAGCGTAAATCATAAATAACACCTTCCACTTATTTATTTCGATGATTTACTAAAATTTTACACTATATTATTTGTGAATTCAAAAATGACCAAACAATTACTAAAAACATGAGTCGATATTCTTTTTAATTTCATCGTGGCTTTGCTACAATTATAATATAAACAACATTGGAGGCATTTATATGAAGCGTTTTGGCCTCTTTTCACTGTTCATGATTTTTGCTTTTATTCTTGCTGGATGTTCGAGTACGAATGAGCCTGTTAAGTTAAAACATGGTGTTGTATATAAGGAACATTCAAATAATCAAGATTTTGATGACTTGAAATTTGTTGCGAATGATTATAACGTTGAAATTCACTACCCACATTTTGGTGTGGAACGTATCGATAAAAAGATCGAAGGTGCACGTAATAAGGAGTTCGATGATTTCATAGATATTGTTAAAGATGATGATGAGCATATGGATTCATCGTTAAAGATTGTTTTTAACGCACATGATGTTAGAGGCGATATTTACATGTTTAACATTACGAGAGTTGTTAAGCTTTCTAAAGATACGGAATACTCGATTCACGGTGTACTTGTAGTGAATACCGCGAGTGGTGAAGCGGTTATAAGCGACAACTTGTTTAACATCGGTCAATCATCACGAGAGGCGTTATTTAAACGATTAGATCAGGCGATTCGTGATAATCCGGCGTATGCACCGTATTATGACGCGAAAAAATTAGAAGATCGAACGATGGATATTTCAAAGACGTTTTCGAATGTTGACTTTAAAGGAGACGTCGTACAGTTCCACTATGATCAAAACGAAATCGGAAGTGGTGCGATGGGAACACCAAAAGTAGAAATACCGTTTAGAGACGTCATCGAATTTTTAGAGCCGACAATTAAAGCAGTCGTTGAAGGTGAATTGATACCGACGAATGAAGACTAACATTTGCCAAGGGGATATCGTAACGTTGCCCTTTGGCTTTTTATCAATTAGAAATACATATTGAAATAAATAAAGAGGTGCAAATGTGGTAAAAAGAATTGTAGATTTCTCGATTAAAAACAAACTCGCGATCGTATTAATGACGATTATCATCACGCTTGGTGGAGTGTATTCCGCTTCAAAAATGAAGATGGAAATGTTACCGGACATCGACTCGCCAGTGCTGACAATCACAACACCGTATCCAGGTGCGACGCCAGAGACGGTATTAAATGACGTGACAGAAAAAATAGAGTCACGTGTAAAATCGATGGAAGGTGTCGAAGATATTCAAAGTCAGTCGCTGCAAAATGCGTCTGCAATCACTGTGATTTATGATTACGGTACGGATATGGATAAGGCGACTGACGAAGTCGAAACGATAATTGATGAATTAGATTTACCAGACGGTGTGGAGTCATCTAGTATAGATACGATTTCGATGTATACATTCCCAATTATCAGTTATTCATTTACCGAAAAAGACAATGATCTTAAAGATTTAACACAGCGTTTAGAAGAAGATTTAATACCTGAAATTGAAGGAGTCGAAGGCGTATCAAGTGCGTCATTTTCAGGTCAACAAATCGAAAGAGTCGAGCTTTCTTTCGATGAAGCAGCATTAAAAAAGCATGATTTAAAAGAAGATGATGTCTTACAATTTATTTCGGGAACGTCAAATGATTTCCCGCTCGGATTATATACGTTTGACGATGAACTCCGTTCTATTTTAATCGATGGTCGTTTTAATACGGTAGAGGAGTTAAAAGAGTTAAACATACCAGCTGGAGAACCTGAAGCACCTGAAATTGACGATGAAACGAAAATGAAACTTGCTGCAATGAGTGACGCTGAGCGTGAAGAATTCCAAAAAGAAATGGAACAAAAAGCGTTAGATGCAGGACTGAAAACAGTTAAATTAAAAGACGTTGCAGAAATTAATACGGTATCAGAAAGAGAGTCTATTTCTAAAACAAATGGTAAAGACTCGCTTGCGATACAAGTTGTAAAATCTAACGATGCGAACACAGTAGCAGTTGCGAATGAAATTAAAGAAACAGTCGATACGTTTTTAAAAGATAACAAAGATATCGACGCAGTTTTAATGATGGACCAAGCAAAGCCGATTGAAGATTCAATTAAAACGATGTTCGAAAAAGCACTCCTCGGAGCAGCTTTTGCAGTAATCGTTATTTTACTCTTCTTAAGAGACTTTAAGTCGACGTTAATTTCTGTCGTGTCGATTCCAATGTCGATTTTAATGGCATTTGTTATTTTAAAACAACTCGACGTTTCGATTAACATCATGACACTCGGTGCAATGACTGTCGCAATTGGGCGTGTCATCGATGACTCGATCGTCGTTATAGAAAACATATACCGAAGACTTACGAAAGAGGATGAAACGTTGCAGGGTCGTGAACTGATTACAGCTGCGACAAAACAAATGTTTATCCCGATTATGTCGTCGACAATTGTAACGATTGTCGTATTCGTACCACTTGCATTTATTACGGGTGAAGTCGGTCAGATCTTTAAACCGTTCGCGTTAACAGTCGTATTTGCACTACTTGCGTCACTTTTAATTGCAATCACGATTGTACCGATGCTTGCGCACTTCTTCTTTAGAAAAGGTGTGAAAGTCAAACCACATCATAAGAAAAACCGTATCGCAGATAGCTATAGAAAGATTTTAGAGTGGACACTATCACACAAAGTGATTTCGAGCATCGTCCTTGTTGTCATTTTTGTTGGAAGTTTAGCGTTAACACCATTTGTTGGAACGAGCTTTATTTCAACAGGTGAAGATAAGTTCTTAGCACTCACATATAAACCGTCACCAGGTGAAACGATCGAAGAAGTCGTGAAACATGGTGAGGAGGCTGAACAAGAACTTAAGAAAAATAGTGACGTGACGAACATTCAATATTCTGCTGGAGGAGATAATCCATTTAACCCAGTCGCATCGAATGATATGGCGATGATGGTCGAGTATAAATCTGATACAGAGAACTTCGAAGAAGAATCTGCAAAAGTGTTAGAAAAACTCGAACAATTTGACCATAAAGGTACGTGGTCGAGTATCGATGTCGCAACAGGTGGTGCGTCTAACGAAGTCAAAGTAACAATTAAAGGTACAGACTTCGATAAAATTAAAGCAGCATCTGAAGAAGTAGAAGCTGTTTTAAGTGAGCACAAAGAATTATCTAACGTCAAATCCGATGTCAGTGATTCGTATACAGAGTATCGTATCGTCGTTGACCAAGAAAAGGCAGCAAAACTCGGGTTAACTGCAGGTCAAATCGCGATGGAGTTAAACCAATACGAACCGAAACAAGTCGTGACTGAAGTCGGTGAAGTAGGTAAAACACAAGAAGTCATCTTAAAGCACGATAAAAAAGAGAACTGGACAGAAGACGATTTAAAAAATAATACGATTAAATCTCCACTCGGTAAAGACGTGAAGTATAGTGAGTTTACTACGATTGAAACTGGAGATACTCAAGATACAATTAAACGTTTAAACGGAGATATGTACGCGACAGTGAGCGGTAAAATATTATCAAATGACGTCGGTACTGTTACATCTGAAGTCATTCAAGAAGTGAATAAACTAGAAGTAGAAGACGGTGTTACAGTTGAAGTTGGTGGAACGAACGATGATATTGAAGAAAGCTTTCAGCAACTTGGACTTGCGATGTTAGCCGCGATTCTTATCGTATATGTCGTTCTCGTGTTAACATTCCACGGTGGAATTGCACCGTTCTCAATTCTCTTCAGTCTACCGTTTACAATTACAGGGGTAATTATCGCATTACTCATTTCAGGTGAGACGTTATCCGTACCAGCACTCATTGGATTACTCATGCTGATCGGAATTGTAGTTACAAATGCAATCGTATTAATCGACCGAGTCATTCATATGGAAGAAAGAGGACTTTCAACGCGAGATGCATTACTTGAAGCAGCATCTACACGTGTCCGTCCAATTCTAATGACAGCACTCGCAACGATTGGTGCGTTAATTCCACTTATTTTCGGTGGAGATTCATCGATATTAATTTCAAGAGCACTCGGCATTACAGTAATCGGTGGACTCGTATCGTCTACGTTACTGACGTTAATCGTTGTACCGATTGTATATGAAGTGCTGATGAATATTAAACACAAATTCGTTAAAAATTAACATATGTGTTATTAAACCACTTGGTAAACTTATCAAGTGGTTTATTTTTTTATAAAATACGGCATCATATAAGTAATCAATCTTTTTAAGGAAGATGCCTATGACGTTAGAAATGCTGTTTGTACTCGGCATGGTCGTTGTTATGCTTACGTTATTACTGTTTGAAGTAAGCCGAGCTGACTTTGTCGTATTTTTATTTTTAGTAATATTTTTAATGACGAATGTCATTTCGACTGAAGACGCACTTAGCGGTTTTAGTAACGAAGGTTTAATGACGATATTACTATTATTTGTCGTCGCGAGTGCGATTGAAAAGCACGGCATTATAGAAGGAGTCGTCTACAAATTACTCGGCGATAAAACGACGCCAAGAGGCGCATTATTAAAACTTTTACCGCCAGTCGGTGTATCGTCAGGATTTTTAAATAATACACCGATCGTATTAGCACTCACGCCGATTGTTAAAGACTGGGCGTTAAAACGTGGCTTTAGTCCGTCGAAGTTTTTAATCCCGCTCTCTTATATTACGATTATCGGTGGTACGCTCACGTTAATTGGTACGTCGACGAACTTAATTATCCACGGGTTGTTAATCTCTAGTGGTAAAGACGGGTATAGTTTCTTTCAGCTTGCACCTGTCGGTATTGTGATTTTAATTTTCGGACTTATTTATATCGTGACAGTTGGTTACAAGTTACTGCCAGAGCATTTAACTGCGACTGAAAAAATTCAAAGTGAGGCAAAAGAATTTTTAGCAGAAGCTGAGATAAGTGAAGACTTTGAGTATTGTAATCATTCGATTATTGACGTGACAAAACATGCGATAAAAGGGATTTATATCATTGAAATTATTAGGGATAAAAGACCACTCCCTGAAGTGAACGCCCATTCGTATATTCAAGCTGGAGACCGTATTATATTTAGTGCGACGCTAGACGCGATTGGAGATATAAAGGACGTCAAAGGATTAAAGTTAAGAACAGGTAGTGAACTCACGCTTGAAGACCTTCAAACTGAAGGGGCCGTACTGATTGAAGCGGTCGTTTCACACCGTTCGATTCTTCTAAATAAGACACTAAAAACATCGCGATTTAAAACGCGTTATCAAGCTGGGGTTATCGCGATTCACCGTAACAATAAACGTATCAACTCAAAAGTTGGAGATATCGTCTTAAAAGCAGGGGATACGTTACTATTACTTGCGGACGAATCGTTTTTAGATGTTAATAAGTATAGCGATGACTTTTATATCGTGAGTAACTTAACACCGCCAGATAAGTTTATGCAAAATAAACGTCAAGGATTTGGTGTTCTAATATTACTCGGTATTATGATCGGATTAGTCGTTGCTGGTATTTTATCGATGTTAAAGGCAATGCTTGTTATGGTCGTTATACTATTCGTGTTTAAAATTATATCTCCAAGAGATGCGATGACTTCGATTCAGTTTGACGTCATACTGTTAATAGGAAGTGCATTTGGAGTCGGTAAAGCAATTACGAATAGTGGACTCGCAACGTTTGTCGCAGAGCATATCGTAATGTTCGCTAAACCAATTGGAGTACTCGCGCTACTCGCTGCACTTTATCTGATTACAAATATATTTACAGAGCTGATTACGAATAGTGCTGCTGCTGTAATTATGTTCCCGATTGCTGTTGAAGTCGCGGAAATGATGAACACGCATTATCTTGGATTTGTAATTGCGATTACGATCGCTGCGAGCAGTAGTTTTATCACACCGATTGGTTACCAGACAAACTTAATCGTCTACGGGCCAGGGGGATATAAGTTTACCGATTATATTAAAGTCGGAGTTCCGCTATCGATTATTACGATGATTATTACAGTCACGACGGTTTATCTTTTATGGTTTTAATGTTTAAGTGTATGTAAATTCGGTTATATATGTACTACAACGATTTAGGAGGCAATTATTTTATGACTAAAAAAGTTGCAGTATTAATGACAGATTTAGTAGAAGATAGTGAGTACACAGTACCAAAAGATACAATTTTAGAAGCAGGATACGAAGTAGAAGTCGTATCACCAGAAGGTAAAGTAGTTGAAGGTAAGCAAGGCGGAAAATTTGAAGCGGATGTTTCAGTAGCCGATGCAAATGCTGAAGACTACGCAGCACTTCTCGTACCAGGTGGATTCTCACCAGACGTTTTACGTGGAGACGCTGAAGATAGACCAGCAAAATTTGCAAAACATTTCTTAGAAGCAGATAAGCCAGTGTTTGCAATTTGCCACGGACCACAGTTTTTAATCGACACAGGATTATTAAAAGGCAGAAATTTAACGTCAGTTAAAAACGTTAAAACTGACTTAATTAACGCTGGTGCAGACTGGGAAGACAAATCAGTCATCGTCGACAACAACTTAGTGACGAGCCGTACACCAGATGACTTCGATGATTTCACAAAAGCAATCGAAGAAGCTCTTAAATAAATTTAAAAGGTGAGACGTAGTAAATGCGTCTCACCCTTTTTTGTGTATTGAGTATTTGTTGTGTTGTGGTGTTTTGTCGGGAGTGTTTTATTCGACAGTCACCGTAATGGCTTTCGCGTTCGGCTTACCGAAGCGGTCGATGACTGTATAAGCGATATAGTACTCTCCTGGCTTGTCAGTGTTTACTTCATCTCCAACGATGTAGACATCTTCAGTAATATCATGGCCGTCTGTGTCGATGACAGTGATATCTTTTTTAGGATCAAACGACTCGCCTTGAGAAACTGTCACGTCTTTCACGTTTTTAAATGTGACGCGTGGACCTTCTTTACTTTTTGAAGGTGACTTAGGAAGTTCAGTCGACGGCTCTTGTGACACAGTAACGAGTCTAGAGTTTTCATACCATGCCCCGTCTTCAGCTGTTACTTTATAATTTAATACGTACTGACCCTCAGTATTCGTATCAACGTCACCAGATACTTCAATGTCAGAAGTTAAATCATCTTTAGAATCAATTGCGTACACACCAGCGAGCGGATCAAAGCTATCACCGACTTGAACATTCACTTCACCGATGTTGTAAATCGTCGGATAGTTGCCGTCGTAGTCCTCGATTAGTTTATCAATTTGAACAGAATTATCGCTATTATCTTCTATCGTAGCATGCTCTAATGCATCAGCAGAAAAAGCAGTCGGTAAAATACCAATCATAATTTTAATTAAAGCAGTTTTCATACAAATTTCTCCTTCAAACATCTTAATAATAGTTTACTATGAAATCTGAAAAGAAAAAAGCATCAACTTGAGTGAAGGTGTGGCTTGCTTCGTTTATTTAACAGAATTTGCTTGTTTTTGTTAGATATGTTGGGATAATTAACAAAAATCGGGTTGTAATGCTGGTATTTGTTAAATAAAAAGTTTTAATTAACAAAAGCATCCCCGCTAATCCGAAATATGTTAAATATATTCGGATATCTAACAAAATCGCGATATTTCTGTTATATAAAATAGGCTGGATGGGTATTTTTATCTTTTTAAAGGATAAAGAACCT